>DUNY01000351.1 GCA_012839145.1 Thermoanaerobacterales bacterium | reverse complement strand
ATCTCTTGTTATGGAGTTAGCTATCTTTACAGCATAGAGGCATCAAACCGAAGCATTTAAAGGGGGTTTCAGCGGGTGTAACCCATTCAAATTCAACACGTTCTTGCCACTCTTTTGCTTAAACAGTCGGCTGGCTTGATTTCCTCTACTTTTAGGTAAAGGATGCCCTAGTGTAGAATAATATAGTTCATTTCAACCCGCTTAGTGGTCAGCAATAAGGGAATACACTCATCTTTATGTTGAGCAAACATTTCCATTAGGGGTTTATGAAACAGTTCTCTATCCCGAATGGGAAAAAATGGTTCTTAGAGCGGCAAGGACCCCGCTCTCTGAAGAAAGTTTCCTCCATGCAACCAAACCATAACAGGTCTTCTGGCACTGTCAGGTGCGGGTGGCCAAATGTTTAGATACAAACAGGCTTCCTCTTCCGTTTCACCTGCCTCAAACCAAGCGTCTAAACTTGTTTTAAGAGAATATGTCCATATTGAGAGGCATCTCTTGTGTTCCTCCATCTTTTTACAGGCTGTGGAGGAAAAAAGCGTAATGCGCCTACAAGAGGCTATGCATACATAGGGAACACTAACACCTAGCAAATTTGCGATATTATGTTATCTTTTTCCTAGTATCTTTCCAATTTCAGTAAACCATCAACTCGTTTTTCAGTGGGCAGCACTCCTTAACCATTTATTCCGACGGACTAATTGTCATAAAACCCTTAGGCCTTCTCTACGATTACTCTATCACTCATTTTAAATAATTACAAATATTCGTATTTTCTAAGGTTATAAGCAAATGTTATAACCAAAAATAAATAACTAAAGGCACCTAAAAACAAATCCCGCAAGAGGGCCCCTTTTAGGACTTTGCGGGATTTGTTTGTTTATGAAGACAAACATTGCAGTATTTCAATATTTTTTCATAGTTTTTTTATTCTCATGTTGCTGAGTTTTCTACCCCTATCTTTTAACATCGACTATTCCTTCAATTCTAAGCAGTTCTTCTTTTATTCCCAACCCACCGCCGAAACCGGTGAGGGTTCCGTCTTTGCCTATGACTCGATGACAGGGCACCACTATAGATACGGGATTTGCACCGATGGCTCCTCCTACTGCACGCACGGCTTTGGGGCGGTTTATTTCCTTTGCAATTTCCGAATAGGTCTTTGTGGTTCCATAGGGAATCTTAAGTAAAGCCTGCCATACAGCGATTTGAAAATCCGTACCTCGAAGGTCCAGGGGAATATTAAAGGTCTGCCTCTTGCCTTTGAAATAGTCTTCTATTTGAACCACATATGGGGCCAAATAGTCTTGATTTTGCGCCAAATAAGCTTTAGGAAAGTATTTTTTAGTCCAAGTCTCCAACTTTTGAAAGGATTTGTTAGGCCACAAAACATAGCATAAACCTTTCGGGCTGGCAGCCAAGTGCATTCTCCAGTCTTTGTAAAAAATATATCCCCAATATGCGGGTAATACGCTCATCGAAACCATCTCCACCTATCTTTAATAAATTTCTACAATACAAAGTATTTAATTAACTGCTTAAGCTTTCCTATTCTTCATAGACAATTATACAATTTTTTGTCGCAATTTAAATACTTTAGCAATAGCCATAATAAGAAGCTCCGATTTTCCAGAGCATTAATTGTTTAAGCAGATTTGCATATACAGTGCTTTGATTTTTGTATTTCAATCGTTAAATATTAATGGTAATCGAATTGTTTTGGCATCTTTCATTCCTCCGGATGATAGAAAGGACACTCATGACGTTTACATTCCTTATTTTGTTCATAATACTTGCATACAACTCTTTCAGGCTTATCCAAAACTGTTCCGAAATAATCCTCAATAGTTTTTTTTGCACTCTGAAGAGCAAAATATGTATTTCTTTTACAACATCTTGGGCCATTTACTTCAGACATTTTCAATAGACTTCGCGCAGTTGCTTTGTTCGTCCATGACCAACTCTTCTCTGAACACGGATTTGTTTCTGTAAAAATGCTCATAAATATACCTACTCCTACAGCAGCACCACAGGCACCATACCAGCCACAAAACCCTGCCAATACATCTCGTGCTCTTTTATTAGCCTCGCTTAAATCACGCTTCAATTGTTTTATTGACTTATTTTGCACTTGCCTGCATACAGTTAATAAAACAGCAGGCACTAAAAAATGATGCTGCGGGCAGTGCATTGGAAATCCTTGAAAATCCATTATCTCTGTTGCTAACTGCCAAATATTTTTTTGTTCTCCAGATTCGTAATATTGTAAACACCTCTCGGTAATAATGTCATAATAAATATCCCAATGGCTGTAATTAATCATTGTTACATCCTTTCGTCAATGCTATTTCACTTTACCCTTTTGTGATTATTGTGCAACCCCTTTAGATCCAATCCAATCGGGTTAATGAAGTAGATGAAATTATGATTTTATTAAAATAGGAGTTTCCATGACTTATGATTTAATACATGAGCAAATGGGCTATTAATATATATTATCCGTATGGGTATTATTTCACTGATTTGATTTTGCGGTTGGCAAACTCGTTTTATTTTATCAGTAGGCGGTATTCTTAGATACTTATAGCTATAAGTATCTAAGAGCCACGGGCATATTCCCTGGTATTCCTGTTGTAAAAAGGGTGTCCTGATCAAGGCACCCGTTTTGTTTTTTGTATTTTGTTTTTTGTGAATTATAACAGTTTTACCATATGATAAACTTTTTTTCCCTTTCGCAACAAGAGACTTTTATCATCATCAAAGTCCTTTTCGGTAATCCTCAGGTCAATATTTTCCACACGACCGTCTGCTGCATATATACCTCCCTGCTTAATGAGCCTTCTGCCTTCACTCTTGGAAGATGTGAGGCCGGTAAGCATTAAAAGCTCTAGTATGTCCATTCCGTCGTCTCCCAGCTGTTCGAGTTTAATTTGTGTTTGGGGCACTGATGTAAGGTCCGCACCATTTTGGAATAAGGCTTTGGCGGCATCCTGGGCCTTTTGGGCTTCTTCTTCTCCATGAATTAGCTTTGTAAGCTCAAAGGCCAAAACTTCCTTGGCCCTGTTTATTTCGGCACCTTCTAAGCTGCTTAGTCGATTTATTTCATCCATGGGCAGGAAGGTTAATAGTTTTAAACATTTTTCTACATCCCTGTCATCCACGTTTCTCCAATATTGGTAAAAGTCATATGGTGAAACCTTTTCAGCATCAAGCCAAAGGGCACCGGCTTGGGTTTTGCCCATTTTAACCCCTTCACTGGTGGTAAGGAGAGTAAAGGTCATCCCGTAAGCTGAATCACTTTCTACTCTTCGGACCAGGTCAGCTCCGCTTATAATGTTTGACCACTGGTCATTGCCGCCCATCTGCAGTTTGCATCCGTATTTTCTATATAGATGTAAGAAATCGTAGGATTGCATCAGCATGTAGTTAAACTCTAAGAATGTAAGCCCTGTTTCCATGCGCTGTTTATAGCACTCGGCTGTGAGCATGCGGTTTACGGAAAAATGTCTGCCGATTTCCCGAAGAAATGATACGTAGTTTAAATCCAGCAGCCAATCAGCGTTATTTAGCATATAAGCCTTGTTATCAGCAAAGTCTATAAGTTTTTCAAATTGCTTTTTAAACCTTTCCGCATTATGATTTATTTGCTCTCGCGTAAGCATTTGACGCATATCGGTTCTGCCCGACGGGTCTCCTACCATGGCGGTCCCTCCGCCTAATAATGCTATGGGGGTGTGGCCGGCTTTTTGCATGTGGGCCATGGCTATCATCGGAAGCAAATGTCCGACGTGCAGGCTGTCAGCGGTAGGGTCAAAGCCAACATAAAAGGTGACTTTTTCTTTCCCTAAAAGTTCTCGAATTTCTTCTTCATGAGTAGCTTGTTCAATAAAGCCTCTTTCCTTTAAAATATCATATACGTTTTGCATCCTTAATGGTCCTCCTCGAATTTGTGTAATCAAAAAATAAAGAGCACCCAAGTCTTTTTAAGGACGAGGGAGCCCGTGGTACCACCTTATTTTGCATTTAAAATGCCTCTGATTGTTTTATCGGTGAACAACCGCCATAATTAGGAACTCCTGAGTGTAATTCGCATACCGTGGTACTTGCACCCTTTCACCTACCGGGCTGCTCTCTTTTTTATAACCCAAAGTAGCTACTCGCTCATTCATAGTTTAACTTTATTATTTTATATTATACTACCACAAATGTCCCCATCATTGCAAGGGATCAGCGGGAACTTCAATAGACTGGGTTTGGGAATTTTTCTCCTCCATTTCTTTTTCTTCAATCTGTTTCTTCATTTTATCAATGATTTGTTCATAATCTCTTATAGTTTTGGTCTGTTTTTTGATTTGAAAGTTCAATTTAAAGTTTTTTATAAGGCTAAAAATCATTGTAATTAGTGCTCCAAGGGTTGCTGACCCTATTATCACCAAAGCCTGTGATGTGGTAAATTCACCCAAAAACGGGAACCGAATAATTATCTCGGTTGAGTTCCATAAAGCAAAAATGGCAACTAAAAATGAAAATATCAAACCACCTATTAAATATAGCTGCAATTTTTATTCACCCCCAAATAGTATATCTATATACTACATTAATTTCTTTAAAAGACATTAAAATCCTGCAAGTTTATATAAAAAACAAAAAAGGCTCTCTCGTTGAACGAGCCTTTATTTAGAAAGGGATTCACACTCTCTAAATGTTAGTCGAGTCCATCTGGACTTAACCGCCCTTTGCCACCACCGTATATAGAGGAGAGAGACTTAAGGCGGGTTAGTTCAGAGTTTAATATGCTTAAGAGAAGCCTTCATTTTATCAGATTTTCTTATTTGCTTTTTTCCATTGATTTTATAACATCCTGAGCATTTTTTTCTCCTATTTGAGCTTTTATCTTAATAAGATTGGGGTCTTTTTCTTTTATGGCTTGACTTAATTCCTTGAGAGCAAACTCCATCTTGCTGGCTTCAGTAGTATCTTTTACCTGTGGCTTTACGGTTTCCCAGGTCATCAATGCACTGTCCATGGCCTCCTTGGCCCCTATGTCGTCGTTGTTCAATATTTTATAAGTAGCCACTCTTCCATAATATAAGATTTTTTTAGTATCAGGAGGGGACTTGGTTTTAAATAATTTTTCAAAATCAATGGTTTTTCCATAAAGATCATTGACTGCTAGAAGTCCCTCATATAATTCCTGTCGAGTCAGTGTCATTGTCAGCTTGTTAAGTGTATCGCTGAAATCATTTATCATTTCCAGAGAAGCACCGCTTTTGATTGCTTCTGATTGAAAACCATTCCACTGTTCATGGATCTTGGCAATGTCCTTTTCCAGCTTGGGCCAGTTAGGTTGGGTAGCGGTTGTTTGATTTTGTGACGATTTTTCTTGGCCCTGGTCTCCTTCCTTCTCTTTTTTATCTTCCCCTTCTTTTTCTCCCTGCTCTTGTTGTTTGCTTTGGGTTTTTTCCTGACTTTCTTCGGGCTTTTTAGGTGTTGTGGGAGCTTTAGGCGGCGGAGCGGTCTGGATTAAGTATGTTTTTTCATATTCTTTTATTACAGACTCTGTGCCTGACTGAAGCTTTTTTAACGCCGAAGACTCCTTTTTCTCTGAGTCCGAACTTTTAGGCGGAGATTTTGCAGGTTTCTTTGAACAACCAGCTGCAAGGTTTACACATGTAAGTGACACAATTAAAAAGAATGTCATGTACACAAAAAATATTCTTAAGGTTCTATTATGAATCATAGGTTTCACCTCGTTAAAAGATACCTTAAGAATATTTTCCCCCGATAAGTGCCATTTATCCTATAAACTTTATCACCGGGCTAACCCGCTCTAAGACCCCCGCCCCGATGGGCGGCGGGTGCCAAAGGGCGGGGCTAAGTCCAGTATGGACTCGACTAACATTCAGAGGGGGCTTTTCCCCCCTCTGAATGAAGTCTCGTTCAACCGTTCACCACCGCAAACATAAGCTCACCTTCAGCAGCTATTTCCCCATCTACTGTAGCTTTGGCTTTGCCTTTTCCGATAGAACTCTTTACTTTCGTAAGCTTGACTTCAAGCTGCAACTGATCACCTGGCACCACCTGGCGTTTAAATCTCATGCCGTCAATACCTGCAAATAGTGCTATTTTACCGTGATTGTCTACAGAGCTTAAAATTGCACAGGCTCCCACTTGAGCCAGAGCTTCAACGATGAGCACTCCCGGCATTACAGGCTTTTCGGGAAAATGGCCCTGAAAAAATTCCTCATTGACAGAAACATTTTTAATTCCGACGGCTCTTCTGCCTTCTTCAAGCTCCAGTATACGGTCGATTAGCAAAAAAGGATATCTATGAGGTATTATTTTTTTTATTTCATCAACACCTAGCACAAATACCATCCTTTCCAAATAACATTCCAGTGCACAAATCAGTATGATTTCAAACTGATAATGTTGGATAATGTTTAGGCAAATAATTTACCTAAAACTCAGATAAAGAATCAAGAACCAAATAATATCCTATTAAGCAGTCAGGGACGAACCGGAAGTTCGTCCCCCTTGTATCTAACAAATCTTCTTATACATATTTTGAAAGCTGTTCATAAAGTTGCTGGGCCAGTCCTATTCCACCGTTTTGTGAAATCTCCTCAGCCAAAGCCTCGTCATGCATAGATTGCACGATATCATAAGTCACGCCTCTTTCAAACAGACCTCCGTCGGGCACGGTAGCTCTCATGGATTTGAGCATATAGCTTAAAAAAATGCTTTCAAATTGCTGGCAGGCTTTTTTCAGTTCCTGTTTGTTTTGGTTTTCGTTTTTAATTGTAGTAGTATCAATCCGCTGAGCATGAAGAAAATCGGCACTACCGTTTATCATGTCCATTTTTTACTCTCCTTATCGCCTTAGGTTATTGGCCTGTGCCAGCATTTCGTCAGAGGCTTGGACAGCTTTGGTGTTTACTTCATAAGCTCTTTGAGCGATGATTAGGTTTACCATTTCTTCTACTACTTTCACATTTGACATTTCCAAAAAACCTTGAAGCAAAGTCCCATAACCCGAATCCTGTTCATCTTGTTTTAACACGTGTTCTCCAGAGGCTTCAGTAGCTTCAAAGAGATTGTTGCCAATTGCCAGTAAACCTTCCGGATTTAAAAACTTCGCAAGGCCTATACGCCCCAGTTCTTCTATAGTTCCATCTTCAGCAACTGCTGTAATCATGCCATCTGAAGAAATGCTAATATCGGTATATTCCTCGGGAATGGTTATATAGCTTTCATCTTCACTTAAAACATAGTATCCTTCAGAGGTAACTAAATTTCTATCAGTTCCATCCATTGAAACCTTAAATGAGCCATCTCGGGTAAAAACAAAACTCCCGTCAAGCTTTTCCACTATGAAAAAGCCAGGTCCTTCAATGGCCACATCTAAAGGATTATCGGTAGGTTGAAGATTACCTTCTGAAAAGTCTCGGGTGGTAGCTGAAGGTCTGACACCATGACCCACTTGAATTCCCACAGGGGTTGCTCCACCAGGAATTAACTCCGGATCATCCGGTCTACGTATGGTTTCATATATTAGGTCTTTAAATTCAGCACGGCTTTTCTTAAAGCCTGTAGTATTCACATTAGCCAAATTATTAGAAGTAATGTCCATATTCAATTGCTGTGCCTGCATACCGCTGCTTGCACTCCAAAGTGCTCGCATCATAATCTATCCCTCCTCAAGTTGTCACTGCTTCAGTCAGTCGGCAGTGGAGGGCCTCTGTTAAATCAGTCCGGCCCAATTATAGTCTGGCTATATCGTTTACAGCCCTGTCCAAAGTCTCATCATGGGTTCTGATTACTTTTTGGCTGGCTTCATATGCTCTAAAAGCAGTAATTAAATCAACCATTTCTGTGACAGTATTTAGATTTGCCCCTTCTAAGGCACCTTGAACTACCTGGGCATCGGCCTGTATTGCCGGTGCTTCCGACACAAACAAATTATCTCCCTGCTTTACAAGCAAGCCTTGATCTTCAAAACCGACTACCCTAAGCCT
>DUNY01000184.1 GCA_012839145.1 Thermoanaerobacterales bacterium | reverse complement strand
TTATTGATAGATATTAAGATGCCGGGGAAGGATGGAATTACGGCAGGTGCGGAAATAAAAAAAGTATGTCCTAAATGTAAAACCATTTTTATTACGGCTTATGATGATTTTGAATATGTAAAAAAAGCCCTTCAAATCGGTGCAGTTGAGTATTTACTAAAACCGGTCAGGCCCGATGAAATTGTGGCACTTCTTGCTAAAACTGTAGATTTATTAAATCAGGAAAAACAAAAAAAGCTAAAAGAAGAAAAACTGTTAGCATCCATTAAAGAAGCGGCCAATATGTTAAAATCCAGCATAATGGTAAGTATGATTATGGGCCATTATGAGGATGAAGGGGTTTTAAAATCCCGAGCAAAACTTTTAGGTATAGAACAGCTCCCATCATCAATAATGGTTATATTACCGGATGTGGAACCGGACACTTCTGAAGGGGAACTAGAGCGATATGAGGTATTTAGTTATATCGAAAAAATGTATTCAAATGATGATAATGTTTTTTTGTTTTTCATGAGTGAAGAAATAATCATGGGTTTGACGTCAACATATGGTGTTATGCCAGCTATGGCAGAAGAAATACGAAAAAAGATAGAAGAAAACCTGGATATAACGGTAACTATAGGTTTGGGTAACGGGGAAAAAGATATAAAAAGTCTTTTTCATGATGCACGACTTGCCGCACGACTGGGTAAGTTTTTTATAGGATCAAATAATGTTGTTACATGCCATATGTTGTTAGAATTTTTAGGAGATATAGGTGAATACAGAATTGACAAAGAAAATATGCTGCTGGAATATGTGAAAATGGGTAATTTTAAAGGTGCTTCCAAATTGATGGATGAAATCCTTCAAGATATATTTGTTTTAGGGAAAGGATCCCTGATTTTTTGTCAAGTCCGAATTTCCGAAATGATGGTTATGGTATGGAGAACGGCACGACAGGTAGGTTTGGTAGAACCCCAAAATGCTAATCTTCACACTGGCCATTTGCAAAAATTAGGCAGATGTAAAACTTATGCAGCATTGAAGCTTTGCAGTAAAAGTTTTTTAGAGGATGTATTCTCCAAAACAAGCAAATTGAACAATGACGACATCATAAGGCAAGCCATGAAGTATATCGAAGATAATTATAATGAAGATTTGAAGTTGGGAAAATTAGCTAAGGAAATATACATAAGCCCGGATTATTTCAGCCGCTTATTTAAAAAGGTAGCTGGCTGCACATATGTGGAATACATAACCAAAATAAGAATTGAAAATGCAAAGATTTTGCTGACAAATCCTATACTATCAATTGCAGAAGTGGCTAAAAAAACCGGCTATTCAGATCCAAATTATTTTAGTAGGGTTTTTAAAAAAAACGTAGGTATTTCCCCTGGCGAATACAAGAAGATTCACAATATTAAAATGTAACGAATTTGTCCAGAGAAAAACAGAATAATGCTAAAGCCTTCTTGAACTGTGAAAGTGAAGAAGGCTTTTTTTATTAAAAATGCAGATTTTTAGCAAAATATTATAGAGGCAAAATAGTGAGTATATCGAATTTGTATAACAGTGTATACTTTCTTAAAAAATCAAAAATTAGGAGGGGAAAATATGGGTGGAGAAGCACTAGGAATGGTGGAAACAAAAGGATTGGTTTCTGCTATCGAAGCTGTCGATGCAATGGTAAAAGCAGCAAATGTGAAACTAATAGGCTATGAAAAAATAGGGTCAGGATTGGTAACCGTTATGGTACGTGGTGATGTAGGAGCCACCAAAGCTGCTACTGATGCAGGAGCGGCAGCAGCCGGTAAAGTTGGCGAAATTGTTTCTGTCCATGTAATTCCACGTCCTCATGTTGATGTGGAAAAGATTTTACCTAAGATGGAATAAACCAAAGTTAGGAGGTGATTTTAGTGGAAGACAAACTTGTGCAGCAGGTTGTTAAGGACGTCATGGAAAAACTTAATAATCCCGTAAAGGAAGAGACGGCAGACTCGAAAAGTTTTATTAATCCGGGAATGACTGAGTTTGTAGGTATAAGTGTAGGAGATACCATAGGTCTGGTTATTGCTAATGTGGATGAAGCCCTTCATGAAAAGATGGGAATCGACAAGAAGTTCAGGTCAATAGGAATAATAGGAGCAAGAACAGGTGCCGGACCTCAGATAATGGCTGCAGATGAGGCGGTGAAGGCTACAAATACCGACATTATCACTATAGAATTGCCGAGAGATACAAAGGGCGGCGCAGGCCACGGTTCTCTCATCATTTTCGGTGCTGAGGATGTATCCGATGCACGGAGGGCTGTAGAGGTCACTCTTAAAGAACTGAACCGCACCTTTGGAGATGTATACGGCAATGATGCGGGCCATTTGGAGTTTCAGTATACCGCCAGGGCTAGCATCGCCTTGGAAAAGGCTTTCGGTGCTCCTTTAGGTAAAGCTTTTGGCCTAATAGTAGGAGCTCCAGCGGCTATAGGTGTTATCTGCAGTGATACGGCCGTAAAGGCAGCAGAAGTCGACATATTGGCTTATTCTAGCCCAGCTAATGGTACAAGCTTTTCAAATGAGGCTATCTTGGCTATTTCCGGAGATTCCGGTGCTGTACGACAAGCTATTATCTCAGCCAGAGAAGTAGGGAAACAATTGTTGTGGGCTATGGGTGATGAGCCGCTGTCCACCACTACCCCGTACGTTTAAAAACTTTTTGAAAGGAGGCTCTTAAATTGAAGTCTACAGCATTTAAATCCAAAAGATTTAAGATATTGGCCGAAAGGCCGGTTAACATGGACGGATTTGTAGCCGAGTGGCCTGAAGTTGGTTTGATTGCAACTAACAGTCCCAATGATCCTAAACCCAGCATAAAAATTGAAAATGGTAAAATCGTAGAAATGGACGGCAGGCTCCGTAAGGATTTTGACATGATTGACCAATTTATAGCTGATTATGCCTTAGATTTGGATGTGGCAGAAGAGGCTATGGCTTTGGATTCGACGGAGATTGCTAAGATGCTTGTTGACATAAATGTGCCCAGGGCGGAAATTGTAAGAATTGCACAAGGTCTGACCCCCGCTAAGATAACCGAAGTTATCAATCAAATGAATGTAGTTGAAATAATGATGGCCATTCAAAAGGCAAGGGCCCGCAAACGCCCAGGCAATCAATGCCATGTGACAAATGTTCGAGACAATCCTGTTCAAATAGCTGCAGATGCTGCGGAAGCGTCAGTCAGGGGATTTGATGAACAGGAGACAACCATAGGTATTACAAGGTATGCGCCCTTTAATGCTCTGGCAATTTTGGTGGGTGCTCAGACAGGGCGTGGCGGAGTGCTGACACAGTGTGCTATGGAAGAAGCCTTCGAATTGACTATAGGTATGCGTGGTCTTACTTCCTATGCAGAGACTATATCCGTATACGGTACTGAAAGAGTGTTTATCGACGGTGACGATACTCCCTGGTCTAAGGCCTTTTTGGCATCGGCTTATGCATCCCGGGGTATAAAGATGAGATTTACTTCGGGCACAGGGGCAGAAGTTCAAATGGGCTTTGCGGAAGGAAAGTCCATGCTTTATCTGGAAGCGCGCTGCATCATGCTTACCAAGGGCGCGGGGGTACAGGGATTACAGAACGGTTCTATCAGCTGTATAGGTGTCCCGGGAGCGGTTCCCAGCGGAATCAGGGTAGTAGCAGGAGAAAACCTGGTGACTATGATGCTGGATTTAGAAGTGGCATCAGGTAATGACCAGACCTTCTCCCACTCAGACATAAGAAGAACGGCCCGGTTGTTACTGCTTATGATGCCAGGCACGGATTTTATTGCATCGGGATACAGTGCTGTGCCCAACTATGACAACATGTTTGCCGGTTCTAACTTTGACATTGAAGATGTGG
>DUNY01000045.1 GCA_012839145.1 Thermoanaerobacterales bacterium | reverse complement strand
TATTGTACAGCCATGGATAATTGCTCCATGACCTATGGTGACATTGTTACCTATGATGGTGGGATATTCATCTGCCACGTGGACTATGCTGCCATCCTGTATATTGGTATAAGAACCCACTTCAATTTTGTTTACATCACCCCTAAGCACGGTTTTGTACCATATGCTTGATTTTTCTCCCACAGTGACATCCCCGATTATATCAGCAGTGGGAGCAACAAAGCAGCTTTCATGAATCTTGGGATTCAGATTGTTATATTTTCCTATCATAATAAATCACCACCTTTTTATGATAATTGTAGTAAAAGTTAATTATTTTGTTGTGAAAAATCTTCATCTGAGTAAATTCTACACATTAGTATAGACGTTGTCATGTGATACAGAATCACCTGACAACTATCATTACTACTTTAATATTAAACACATAATTAACTTCGTATGTAGATACTCTTCCGAAAGTCAAGATGATATCTATTTCCAATATTACTATATTTTTGCCGAAGATGGAACCTTTCACATTTTTTTACGTCTATTATATAATGGGTTCATATTATTTTTTACCAGCAAGTCCCTGTTTTTGAAGAAGGAAGTAAAATGCTTATCATAGAATAGTAATTATTCGGGGGATCAGAAACAAGGAGGGATATGTTAAAATTCACATTATTAAAATCACCTAACATATGGAGGGAGATAAATGCTACATATAACAAAAAAATATTTAAAAACCCACATTATTCCTTGGCTTCTGACCATTTTAGTTTTTGCCTCGGCACTGATGCCGGCTTTCGGTCAGGAAATAATTCTCCATGAGGATGTTGAAAGCTTTCCTGTAACCGGTGGTGTAACATATGAAGCAAAAACTCTATTTACCGCTCAGGGTTGGCAAAAAATCCATGTTTTAAGGGCCGACTTAACGTCTGAGAACGTAGATATTGATACTATGATAGGAAAAGGAGGCCTTTCCAAGAGAGACTCTTTAAGTCGTATGGTGCAGGATAACGGTGCTGTAGCCGGAATCAATGGGGATTTCTTCATTATGGCTACGCCTTCTGCTCCTATAGGACCTCAGATTAGTAATGGTAAACTGGTATCTTCGCCTTTAAACCTCCAGGATATGGCAGCCGTAGCCCTTACCTTTGATAAAATTCCGGAAATACTGAAAATGGAGTTTTCCGGTAGGCTTGTAGCTCCGGACCGCAGCTATTTTTTCGTAGAAGGCGTTAATAAAATAAGAAATAGTTATAACAATATATTTGTGTACACACCGGATTTTGGCAACACTACACCTAAGCCGGGCGACGGTGCTCCCAATTTAACCTTTGCAACGGTGAAAGATAACCATATAGTAAGCTTTTCCGAAGGTAAAGTCGCTGATATTCCAGGCGATGGTTTAGTGCTTATGGCTTGGGGCGATGGCGCTAATTTTTTAAAGACTCGTTTTTCTATTGGAGATCCGATAGAATTGGACCTTAAAATTACTCCGGATATTGCTAATTTGAAAATGGCATTGGGCGGGGGTGCTGTATTGGTAGATAACGGAAGTATACCCGGTTCCTTTGCCCATAATATCCCTGGCACCCATCCCAGAACAGCAATCGGTTTTACTGCCGACAAGAAGACTATGATAATGGCAGTGGTTGACGGTCGCCAAGCCCAAAGCCGCGGCATGAGCCAGCAGGAAATGGCTGAACTGATGCTGAGCCTAGGTGCTTATAATGCACTAAATCTTGATGGCGGCGGGTCCTCCACAATGGTAGTAAGACCTTTCGGTGAAACTCAGACAAAGGTTATCAACAGCCCATCAGAAAGTGTTCAAAGATTGATTCCTAATGCCGTGGGGATTTTCTCGAAGGCTCCCGTAGGCGAGATTTACGGTCTTAAAATAGTTGCATCTTCCTTCAATATTGCCAAAGGTGGGCATAGGACATTCCAAGTCAAAGCTTATGATAAAAACTATAACCTTGTAGATATTGATTCTCATCAAGTTAAATGGAGTATCACCGGAGATTTGGGTTATTTCAATGGCAATGTATTTACCGCCGAAAATAGCGGTACAGCCCAAGTTGTTGCGACTTTAGGAGATATTAAAGCAACCCAGGATATAAAAGTCCTAAAAGAAAATATAATGCTTTCTGTTGAGCCCCAAAAGGTTCAGGTAAATCCTGGAGCCAAGGCTGTGTTTAGCGTTAATGTGACAGATAGTGAAGGGTTTAAGGCACCGCTAGAGCCTATTGATGTCAATTGGAATATAGCAGGCGAAATTGGCTTCATGAACGGTTTAGAATTTACTGCCGATCAAAAGCCGTCAAGCGGCGCCGTTATCGCAGAATTTTCCGGTCTAAAAGCTGGTGCCTTAGTACAAACAGGTTATCAGAGTGTATTACTGGATAACTTTGAAAACCTTGAAGGCAAAGCTTTTAATGTCTATCCTGAAGATGTAAAAGGCTCGTTTAATATCACCCCATTGCCCGATCCCGTATATTCCGGTGATTTTTCTGGCCGGTTAGCTTATGATTTTTCCGAAGGAACTGCAACCCGGGCTGCTTATCTTACTTTTGAAAATGGCGGCAAAGTTTTACCTTTAGGTACCGTAAAGCTGGGCCTCTGGGTTTACGGTCAAGGTGATGGTGAATGGCTAAGAGCAGCAGTTCAAGATGCCTCAGGCAAGGAAACAGTCTTAGATATTGCAAAGAGTGTAGACTGGAATAATTGGCGCTGGATTGAAACATCTTTGCCTGCCGGTAAGGCACCTTTTAAACTGAAGACAATCTATGTTGTAGAAACCGACCCAGAGAAAAAAACATCGGGAGCTCTTTATCTGGATGAACTTACTGCTTTCATCGCGGGGAAATATAATGAGTCTTTATTGCCTCCTGCATCAACGTGGATTGATGCTGCAAACCAAAAGGGCAGCGGCTTTACCTTTGGAGCATTAGGCGGTATGTCTGTAACTACTTCAAATCATATTCAAACATTGGCCTTGGCCAAACAAATCCTGAATAAGCATAACTCAGATTTAAATGCTATAGTAGGAAAGCCTTGGAGCGATGTGACCACATTAAGCACCCAACTAAATGGCTTAAATAATTACAAATTCGGTGGGCAAGGATACTTCGTTTTAAATGAAAGAGAAGCGGCTTTCATCTTCTTGGATGCTACCAAAGGCAGTTTGCGTGCTACTGATTATAAACAATGGTTAAATTTAAAAAAAGATTTAACCACAATAGATAAATCAAAAGCTCTGTTCGTGGTTATCGACAGAGCTCCAGATAGCTTTGCCGATCCTTTGGAAGGTAAACTGCTGAAAAAGATTCTTACAGAGCATGTCAAATCTTCAGGTCAAACAGTATGGGTTTTAAGCAGTGGTGGAACCGCACCCTTTAGCAGCCAGGCCGTAGAAGGGGTTCATTATGTTTCGATTCCGGACATAAATTCTACAGAGCCTTCGGTAACAGTATTTTACATTTCAAATGGTAAAGTAAGCTATCAAGTTACTCCTTTGATAGATAGGATTATAAATGAGACTACAGGT
>DUNY01000137.1 GCA_012839145.1 Thermoanaerobacterales bacterium | reverse complement strand
AGTCTTCATAAGGTAGATTTTTTAGTTCCTTTAAGACTTCACTGACGGTTACGTCACCTGCCTGCAGTCTTTCAAGCAATCCTCTTAGTTTTTCCAAACCGCCCTATCCTCCTCTTTCAGTTCCTCGTTCATGCTGCCTGTTCTATATCCTGCCATATCCAAGGTAATGTAGGTAAACCCCAACTTCCTGAGCGCTTTTGTTATTGTGTCACGCAAGCTTTGCTCGAAAAACCTTTTAATTTCCTCCGGTAGAACTTCGATTCTGGCAAGATCCCCGTGGCTGCGAACACGAAACTGATAAAATCCCAGATCCCTCAAGAAATCCTCAGCCTGAGATACTCTCTTCAGTTTTTCCCGAGTGATTTTTTCTCCATACGGAAATCTGGAAAAAAGACATGCATAGGAAGGTTTATTCCATGTGGGAAGCCCCATTTCTTTTGAGGCCTTTCGTATTTCATCTTTGGTTAAACCCACTTCTTTCAGCGGACTGATTATACCCAGTTCCTGTATTGCCACCATTCCGGGTCTAAAATCTTCAGCATCGCTAAAGTTTGAACCTTCCACAACAAAATAGTACCCTTCATCTCTGGCAACGGCAATAAACTTATTAAATAATTCCCGTTTGCAAAAGTAGCATCTTTCGGGAGGATTGTCGGAAATGCCGGGAATATTGAGCTCTTCTGATTGTATTATTATTTGCTTGGCATTTAAGAGGTTGGCCAAGCCTTGTGATTCCATAAACTCTTTTTCAGAGATGGCTTCAGAATGGGCTGTGACTGCTAAAACATGATCCCTACCTAAAGCATCCAAACATATCTTTAGGAGGAAAGTGCTGTCAACACCCCCGGAAAAAGCCACTACCACCCGTTTGAGTTCCACAATTCTTTGCTTTAGATTGTCCAGCTTCTGTTCTAGCATATAAGTATCCCCTCTCTTTTAAGTCAAATATACTGCTTGGCAGAATTCATCGATTATCCTATGACTTAAATGCCCATAACGCCTCAAAGATCTGTTGCTTTGTACTGATATAGTCAATGCCTGTTTTGAGCCCACCAACACCAGCAATTTTTTCGCCCGTGTAACTGCAGTATATAAGAGATTTCGCTGCAGCATTACATAGTGCTGAGTTGTGACAGGCATTATAACTACCGGGAATTCACTGCCTTGGCTTTTATGAACCGACAGTGCGTAAGAAAGACTCAATTCTTCCATTTCCTGTCCTTGGTAAACCACTTCCCGTTCCTGCCACGCATCGGCGAAAGTCACAACAACACGGTCTTCGTCATCAATTTTGCTAATACGACCCAAATCACCGTTGAATACTTCTTTTTCATAATTATTCTTAATCTGCATGACTTTGTCGCCTTCACGAAAAACATGGGAACGATAGCGAAATTCCTTTTTATGTTGATCCGGGGGGTTTAGAAGGGCTTGTAAGCTTTCATTGAGGCTTATAACACCCACTAGCCCTCTTTTCATAGGTGTTAATACCTGTATATCTTCCATCGGATCAAAATTTCCGTACTCCGGCAATCTGTTTTTAGCCAGATCTAAGATAGACTCTAATATATCTTCAGGTAAAAGAACTTGTTCGAAAAAAAAGTCTTTATTCTTTACATTAAGATAGGGAAAATAGCCTTT
>DUNY01000333.1 GCA_012839145.1 Thermoanaerobacterales bacterium | reverse complement strand
ATCAGACCGAAACTTACAACAATAGTGATCGCTTGAAAAGGGCCGCTCAAAATAGCCACGAAAATTCCAGCCACTACCGTTGAAAGGATGCTGGTCTTGATGCCATGTCTTATCCCCAATATAACAATGGGCACCGGCCATATTAAAGTGGCAAAAGTCCCCAGTATAGGCATATATATTGCCATTATACTTAGAATAATATTTATAGCGGCAAGTAGGGCCCCTTCCACCAGTGACTTGGTGTTATTGGTTCTCATAAAAAAGCCTTCCTCCTTTATGGCAAAAAAGAGAGGGAAGACCCTCTCTATTCTGCTGTAAACGGTAGCAGGGCGATATTTCTCGCTCTTTTTATAGCTGCGGTAAGTTGTCTTTGATGTTTTGCACAATTGCCGGTGATACGCCGGGGCAGGATCTTGCCACGCTCGGTTATATACTTTCTTAAACGGTTATATTCTTTATAATCAATTGAATCTATTTTATCAACGCAAAAACTGCAGACCTTTTTCTTTTTAACCCGTCTTGGTCTCAAATTTTATTCCTCCTTTCGCTAAAAAGGTACTCCGTCTCCTTCAATATCGTCCACACCAGGATCGAAACTGAAATCTGCATCCATACTATCGTAACTCGGTTCATTTGCAGGGGTTTTAGGTTTATCCAAAAACCGGACTGTTTCAGCTACTACTTCAGTAACATACCTTCGCTGGCCGTCCTGGCCCTCATAAGATCTAATCTGCAGCCGACCGTCAACTGCTACCAGTCGTCCTTTAGTTAGGTTATTAGCACAGGTTTCTGCCAGCTTGCGCCATGTGACAATCCTAATAAAATCAGCTTCCCGCTCACCCTTTTGGTTTACAAAAGGCCGATTTACCGCTATGTCAAACTGGGCTACCGGCACTCCGTTTGCCGGTGTGAATCTTAGTTCCGGATCTCTCGTGAGCCTGCCTATCAAAATAATTCTGTTCAGCAAGGTTTCCACCTCTTATTTTTCTTTTTTGATAATAAGGTATCTCATGAGCCCGTTTGTGATCTTATAAACTCTTTCCAGATCCTGAGCCGTTTCGGGGTTAGCCGTAAAGTTCATTAAATAATAATAGCCTTCCTGACGATCATTGATGGGATAGGCGAGCCTACGCTTGCCCCATTCATCGACTTCAGTAATCTGACCACCTTGGCCTTCTACCAGACCCTTGAATTTCTCCACGAGCTCTTGAACGGCATCAGTTTCAAATTCAGGATCTACAATAAAAATGGTCTCATATTGCCTCACTTTGCTTCACCTCCATGGACTAATCGGCCCCGGCTTCCCGGAGCAGAGATGTTCGGACGTATTATATCATTAATCAGCTTGGTTTTCAAGATAAGTCTTTTCACCCGCTTCCAGTCACCACAATCTTTTTAACACCTTTTTCAAATTTATGCCGGGGTATCATTACTTTTCGTCCACACCCCATGCACTTTATTCCAAAATCCATACCCATCCGCCATATCTGCCACTGATCGCTTCCGCAGGGATGCTTTTTTTTCATTTGAACCACATCACCTATATTAAAAATCAAAAGTCTTCCCCCTTGTTTTCTCTTTTTATGTAAACCCTTCGAGTATAAGGTATTTCTAT
>DUNY01000352.1 GCA_012839145.1 Thermoanaerobacterales bacterium | reverse complement strand
GAACCGAAATATGCAAAGTTTATCAATAGGCTGTCCAGTATCAACATGAGCATTTTTCGTGTGGATCTCTTGTACACGACAAATATACCCCCTGTTCTTACCATACTTTTTTATCTCTATGTATGGTTCCTCTTTTATACTAGCCCCTTCTTTTTCTCTTTCTTCCAGGCTTTCCTGAGCCTTCGCCATAATAATAGTAGTAATAGTAGTATCCCCCGCCGCTTTGTTTTACCTTGTTGAGCACTACACCCAATATCCGGGCATTTACTTTTTCTAGTTGTTCCTTGGCAAGTATGCAAGCTTCTCGAGCTGTAGACCCTACTTCGACTACAAGAATCACCCCATCTACATTGAAAGAGAGAATGGAAGTATCGGCCACGGTATTGACCGGGGGTGAATCCAGCAATATTACATCGTACATGGGACTTACCTTTTCGAGGAATTGCTTCATCTTTGTAGAACCTAGAATTTCCGCCGGATTTGGCGGTATGGGTCCACTGGTTATAATATGTAAGTTTTCGATGGAGGTTTCATTTATTACTGAGTCCACCGGCAGGTCTCCCGCCAGGAGGCTTGAAAGCCCTTTATAGTTTTCTAGGAAGAAAAGTTTATTTATCTGAGGTTTCCTTAAATCCGCATCTATAAGTAACACCTTGCTTCCGGTTGAGGCTATGGAAATGGCCAAATTTGCCGTAACAGTGCTTTTACCTTCTCCGGGATTGCTGCTGGTAACAGAAATCTTTTTTAAAGGTTTGTCAACACCGACAAACTGGAGGTTTGTCCTTAAGAGCCGGAAGGCTTCGGATACAACTGACTTTGGGTCATCCATAACCATTAAATTGTTTGAAATTAGTTGTTGTGTATCTCTCATGAGTCTTCTCCTTCGACATAGGGTATAGTGCCTATCACCGGCAGGTCAAGGTATTTTGTAACATCATCAGGGGTTTTTATGGATGTATCTAAAAACTCCAGGATAAAAGCCACGAAGACCCCTACCATGACACCTAAGATCAATGATATGGCTATGTTTAATTTACGGTTGGGTTTTACCGGATGATGTGAAGGAATGGCTTTATCTATTATTTTTATATTTTCCACATTCATTATCTTAGCTATTTGGTCAGAAAAGGCCATTGCCAATTCATTGGCAATGATGGCTGCCCGCTCAGGGTCTTGATCCGTGACACTTATTTGTATGATTTCCGTATTTTTCACCAAACTGACATTGATTTTGTTCCGAAGGCTGCTGCTTGTAGCATCAAGCTTTAAGTTTTTTATAACTTGGTCTAATACCAGGCGGCTTTTTGCGATTTCTCCGTAGGTAGATACCAACAGACGATTTGTCTGGATTTCTTGGTAGGTTATCTGCTCATCGGGGTTTACCGCTACTTTATGAACGGGTTTTCCCACCATAAGGGTTGTATTTGACTCGTATTCAGGTTTTAAGACAAAAAAAGTTACAGATGCCGCTACAAGAACAAAAATAATTATGATTGCCAATATGACCTTAGCTCTTTTTTTAATTAAATCCAGCCATTCTTTCAGTGAAAATTCATCATCATATATTTCTTGGATAAATGTATTTTCTTCCATTTCAGTTTTCACGCCTTTAGAAGGTATATTTTTTGTATTTATGATATAAGTTCTGTATCTCTTTTATTTCTTCCGGGCCAAATCTTTTTAACGCGAGCTCTACCGCTAGCTTTTTATCCTCCGGTGTAAGCCCACCTTTTAAAAGATTTGTAAGGTATTTTATATCTTCAGATGTAAGGCTTTTTGCCACCATTTGGATGATTCTTCTTTTGTCTTCAAAGCTGATTTCTTGATTGAGCTTATCAGGTACGGATTTTTCCGGTTTAATTTTTGTATCGTCCGGTAAAGACGGTATGGGCTTTGTTTGCGGTTGTGGTGATTCATGTTGTATATCATCAGGCATTTTGCCCGGAATCTGTGTTTCGGTTTCTGATGCTATGTTTTCTAGTATTTCAAGTTCCGGTGGTATGGCAGTCTCAAAGATAAACCTCTCTGCCATATCATAAAATTTAGTGATGAATAAATAATAAGCTAAGGCTGAAAGTATAAGTACTACTATTAATATTGTAAGCAAAAATTTCAGTAATCTTCGTCTCATGTCACACCTGAGTTTTTTGAAGGGGCACCAAGGTGCCCCTTCAATTATCATTTTTAATAATTGTAGAAGCCGTAAATTATTTTGGCTGCTTCAGCACGGCTTATGCTTGCTTCAGGTCTTAATGTCATATCGGGATAGCCGCCCACAAGCTGTTTTTCGATTAGAAGGGCTACGAAGTCTTTTGCAAAGTCGGCTACTTTATCGGCATCCTTATAATATCCAAGGATAGAGTTTGCATCTCTTATGGCTTTTTCACCCATGGCCCTGCCTATGATGGTCATCATTTCCTGTCTTGTTATCCTGCCATTGGGGTCAAAGAGTTTGCCGGCTACTTTGCCTTGAATGAGGTTGTTGTCAAAGGCTGTCTGCACGTAATCGGCAAACCAGTCACCGGTAGAGATGTCTTCGAAGATTCCTCGGTATGTTTTGATGTCAAGGTTTAGGGTCTGTACTATGACTTTGGCAAATTCGGCCCGGGTCATGCTGTCTTCGGGTGCGAATTTATCCTGTGCCTTGCCGTCCAGGATATGTTTTGATGCCATAGATTCGATGAAGTTTTTGGCCCAATGGTATCTGATGTCCGCAAAAGTCTTGTCATATTCCAACAGGGCATATGTGCTAAGGTGCGGTAGTTCTGCCTTTATGGTTCCAGTTGCCCTATCAACTTTACCGCCGACAAATACCAGAGTGCCGTTTTCGGTATCCACAAAGTAGACTCCCAGTTTGTCTATATTGGTGGTGATACCTTTTATATTGAATTTGATGGTAATCTTCTTATTAAGGTTAGCTGCTTTGCCATCAATTGTGATGGTAATTTCCTGAGCATTGCCAACGGTCTTCATGTTGTCAAGACCGCTGATGCCTTCTAAGGCTTCGTTGGGTTCCACAGTTTGAGCATTTATGTTGAAGTCTTTGGCATCATCAAGGTTCATAGCTGAAACCGGTATGTCGATGATTATGGATTTAAGTGTTACGGTTATGGGAGCTTCAGCTTCGAAAGCTTGAGCAATAAGGTTAGCCGGTAGGTTTACTTCTACATTATCTTCCACTTTACCGATTGTAGAGAAGTCAAATGTCAATACCAGCGGTTTGTCATCAGCTTTCTTCTGAGCATCCTCCAAAAGTTTTAAGATATCACTTACGGTTGTATCGTCAAAGCTTACCACCGTTTTGCCATCAGTTACCGTGACTTTGGCTGAGTCACTGGGGATGCTGACTGATACGGGTTTATCGGGGTCTTTGGGAATAACTACTTCCGGTTTGTCGGGAGTAGTGGGTTCACCTTTGCCTCCACCGCCGGGCTTATCACCGGGGTCGGTGCCCGGGTCGTCGGATTTGGGGATGGTGGTTATGTTGTAGTTTAGGCTCTTTAAGGCATTCTTTAGTGTGTTGGTGTCGGTTGATGAAAGATCTGCCAACACCGCATTTGTTCCTTGGATCAGTGATGCGGTTTCGGTGTCGCTTAGTGCGATATCTTGGGGGAGGAATTCGTTTAATGCTCCCTTCAGAGCGACTATGGATTTTGTTTCATTGATGCTGAGTTTTTTTGTTGCTTCGCTGTATTCTATGATGAGAGAGCCTTCTTCATTTAGGGTAAGTAGGTTGTTTTCCAAGGTTTTAAGATCGGAT
>DUNY01000261.1 GCA_012839145.1 Thermoanaerobacterales bacterium | reverse complement strand
CGCATTTTATCCGTTTTTTCTTAAAGTGTCAAAAAGCCGAAGTAGTCAGTTGACTGCGATTTTTGTCGTAAAAAACCCGTGAAAATTAGATGTGGCATAGTTGACAACGGAATAGGACTCTGCTATAATATAAGAAATTTAATAAACGCTCTCAATCTAAGCGCTTAATTCTTTCATTGGAAAGAAGCGGGGGAACCGATTAATTGGGGTGAATCCCCTTTCGACCTGAGAATATTATTATTCTTGATCAAAGGGATAGGGCTACTCTTCAGTCCGAACCCGGCAGCTAACCTCGCAGGCGTGGCAAGAGGAGGTTGGTAGAATTGAGTGTTATTACTAGCAACTCGAAAGCTATGGATCTCCATAGCTTTAATTTTGTCCAAAATACGTTAAAGGAGGGGTGTTATGATGATGAGTCCTATGGATGTGTGTTTTGCAGTCATAGGTGGAGGCAATGGGGGATTGGCCATGGCAGGTTACCTGGCATATAGGGGTTTTTCCGTCAATCTTTATAACAGAACCCAAGCAAGGATCCAAAGCCTGATAGAAGATCCCAGGATTGACCTAAGCGGTTCCATCGAAGGGACCGGAATACTCAACTTAGTCACAAGCAACCTAAAGGAGGCTATACGAGAAACGGATATCATAATGGTGACCACTCCTGCTACAGGCCATTATGACTTGGCTCGTTTAATGGCTCCTCACTTAGAAGACGGTCAGATAATAGTCCTAAACCCCGGTAGAACTGGTGGGGCGCTGGAGGTTTACGAAACCTTGCGAAGTTTCGGATGTAAAAAGGATATCGTGGTAGCCGAAGCCCAAACCTTTATCTATGCCTGTAGAGCAACGGGTCCCAAAATCGCCAAGATATTCAGCGTAAAACACGAAGTTGCTTTGGCGGCAATTCCGGCAATACACACAAAAAAAGTGACAAGACTTCTGTCCGGGGCTTATCCTCAATTTACCCCGGCCAAGAACGTAATGGAAACCAGTATAAACAATTTTGGCGCTATATTTCATCCTGCACCGACCTTGTTAAACAGCGGTCACATAGAACGGGGTGAGACTTTTGAATATTATCTTGAAGGCATAACTCCGTCCATCGGTCAGATGCTTGAAAAACTCGACACAGAAAGAATGAAGGTGGCCACCGCTCTCGGCATTAAAGCTGTTTCAGCGAAACAGTGGCTGGAGGAATCTTATGGGGCCAAAGGCGAGACTATTTATGAAGCCATCCAGAACAATCCGGCCTACAAAGGGCTTACAGCTCCCAAAGGCTTGGATACTCGATATATATATGAGGATGTACCATGCAGTCTAGTTCCGATTTCCTCTCTTGCTGAAAAGCTGGGAATTGAAACTCCGGCCATTGATACAGTCATTCGACTGGCCAATATAATGACAGGAAGGAATTTCATACAAGAAGGTAGGACCGCTGAAAAGTTGGGGCTCAATGATATGTCATCCTCACAAATTCTTGAGTTTGCTCAAACGGGTGAACTCACTGCTACCATGAAACAGGATGAGGAGGTAGTTGCATAATGAAAAAAATTATTGCCGCCTCAATAGGTAATTGTGTTCACGTGGCCGGTATAATGAACTTTTTAACCTTAGCGGAAAGAGAAGGGTATGCTACCAGGTTCTTAGGAGCTGCAATTTCCATTGATGAACTTCTTCATGTCGTAAAAGATGAAAAACCCGATTATGTGGGAGTGAGCTATCGCCTTACACCGGAACCGCTAATGAAAGTTCTCGCGGAACTAAAGAAAAAGATGTCTTTATTTGGTTTAAAAGATATAAAGTGGGTTTTCGGCGGAACAGAACCCACTGCTAAAGTGGCTGAGGAAAGCGACATTTTTTCAATTGTGTTTAATGGAACTGAGGATCCCGATGAGATCATCGGATTTTTAAAAGGTGTCAGTTTTGAAAAAAGTGATGACTACCCACAAGACCTCGTATCAAGGATTTGGGCTAAATACCCGTATCCGGTATTGCGCCATCATATAGGTTTACCTTCTATAGAGGAAACCATAGATGCCATTGAGAAAATTGCCGACTCCAGGGTTTTGGACGTAATATCAATAGCCCCCGATCAAAATGCTCAGGAACATTTTTTTGAGCAGGATAAAATGGACCGTCGATTGGATGGAGCAGGGGGTGTACCACTACGCTCACGGGAGGATTTTGAACGAGTTTATGCAGCATCCCGTAGAGGGAATTATCCAATTCTTCGCTGTTATAGTGGCACTAAGAACCTTATTCCTTTTGCAAAGCTTTTGAATGATACTATAAAGAACGCATGGTGTGCCGTTCCTCTTTATTGGTACAGTGTTTTAGACAGAAGAGGCCCCCGCACGGTGAAAGAAGCCGTTGGAGAAAACCAGCAGGTGATGAAATGGCACGGTGAACGGTCGATTCCTGTTGAAGTCAATGAATCCCACCATTGGAGTCTTAGAGACGCTCATGATACCATTGGTGTGGTCAGCGCATACCTGGCAGCTTACAATGCAAAAAAAATGGGTGTTAAGGATTACATCGCCCAATATATGTTTAATGTTCCCCCATCAATCTCTCCGGCGATGGATCTTGCGAAGATGCTGGCTAAAATTGAAATGATAGAAGGACTACAAGATGAAAACTTCACCGTATATCGTCAGGCTCGGGCGGGGATCGCCAGTTTACCGGTGGATCTGTTCCAGGCCAAAGGCCAGCTTTCGGCATCTGCACAACTCTCCATGGCTATAAAGCCGCATATTTACCATGTAGTGGGTTACTGTGAGGCCCATCATGCAGCTACTGCCGATGATGTCATCGAGAGCTGTAAGATAGTGCGCGGTGTTATCAGAAATATAATGCTGGGAGCTGTGGATATTACTCAGGATACCAAAGTACAAGAGAGAAAGAATGAACTTATTGAGGAAGCTGGAATCACTTTAAGAGCGATAAGTTCTTTGAGTGATGTTGATGATCCCTTAACAGATCCGGCAACTCTGGCAAGAGCCGTTGAGCTTGGAATCCTCGATGCACCGCATCTCAGAGGAAATCCTGCTGCCAAAGGAAATCTGGTTACACGTTTGGTTGACGGAGCCTTATATGCTTATGATTTTAAAGAAAGACGATTATTATCAGAAAAAGAGCGTATAGATAGGATACTGAGTCAAAACCGTATAAAAGGGGCTGTAGTGTAGAATTACTTTTAAATAAAACCGGCAAAAGCCGGTTTTGTTTTTTGTAGTTTCGTTCTCTTTTATTCGCGCAGCTCTTGTTTTTGTGGTGATGTTCTGCTAAGATTATAAAATAAGACTCTTGTGCAAAAAAAGGATATATTTCTCAATAATATATTTTATTTTGCATTATATAAATTCAATAATTGCTTTGTCAAAGTGGAGGTTGCATATGACTGCAAACAAAGAACCTGTGATGAAGTTTTTAAAAAAAGTAAATTGCCCTTTTAATAACAAGCTAGGTATAAAAGTGATAGAAGCGGAAAAAGGTAGAGCTGTAATTGAACTGGAGGTTAACAAAGATTTATCCAATAATTACGGTATCATCCATGGAGGTGTTACGGCAAGCTTATGTGACACTGCAATGGGTGCTACTGTAATGACCCTAGGGATTAATCCCATGACTGTTGAAATGAAAGTGAACTACTTGTCACCCGGCGGCACGGATGGTAAACTGATCGCCATTGGAAAGATCGTAAAAAATGGGCGTACATTGGTGATTGCTGAGAGCGAGGTATATTACAAAGACAAAATGATTGCAAAGAGTCTTGGAACTTATTTTGTAGAACGTTAATTTACACCAAATATTTTAATCGGAGGTCTTATTATGGTGCTGGATTTAAGCCCTTATGCTTTTAAATTGGGACCTATTGCCGTACACTGGTATGGTATATTTATGGCCCTCTCGTTCTTGGTAGGTTCATACTATTTGTTAAAAATGGGTAAAAAGATCGGTATTGATGAAGAT
>DUNY01000084.1 GCA_012839145.1 Thermoanaerobacterales bacterium | reverse complement strand
GGGCCGAAATCGCAGCAGGGATTGCAGGAAGCGAAGCTTTCGACTACTTGGATGCTCCAATAAAACGACTGGCAGGCCTTGATATACCCATCCCCTACAACCCTAATCTTGAAAAACATGCAGTACCACAAGTTTCTAATATTATAGAAGGCGTGAAAGAGCTACTAAGATAAAGGAGGATATTCATGGCTACTGTAGTAAAAATGCCTAAGCTAGGTACTACCATGATTGAGGGCACTATAGTAAAGTGGATAAAAAACGAAGGTGACCCGGTGAAAAAAGGTGAAACATATGTTGAAATACAAACTGACAAAGTAAACATCGAAGATGAAGCTGAAACCTCAGGGATATTGCGGAAGATATTGGCTCAAGAAGGAGAGGTAGTCCCGGTGGGTCAGCCCATAGCCATAATAGCCGATGCCGATGAAGAACTTCCGGAAATCGAAGATATAACAGGAAAAGACATTTTAACTCAAAAACAAGAGCATAAACCATCTCTCTTTCAGCAACAACAAGATAAAACAAAATCAGCAAATCAAACAATTCCTGATAAAATCAAAGCTTCCCCGGCAGCTAAAAGGGTAGCAAGAGAAAACCAAATAGACCTATCGAAAATTACCCCTACAGGACCTAACGGCAGAATTGTAGAAAAAGATGTAATATCATACATACAAAAAAATAAAATAAGGGCCACTCCGGTGGCTAAAAAAATAGCAAAGGAACAGCAAATAGACCTAAAGACCATACAAAAGGGCCCCGGTGAAAGAATTACAAAACAAGACCTGCTAAAAGAACAAATACCCATCAGTGAAGAATTTACAATAAAAGATATCATACCCGTAATTGGCATGAGAAAAATCATTGCTGAGAAAATGGCCTACAGTAAAAAAGTCGCACCACATATATATC
The DNA here is from genome assembly GCA_012839145.1 of Thermoanaerobacterales bacterium. GTDB lineage: Bacteria > Bacillota > Thermosediminibacteria > Thermosediminibacterales > Tepidanaerobacteraceae > DUNY01. The sequence goes on along the minus strand of DUNY01000084.1, from coordinate 2,352 downwards.
TTTCCTTAGATGTAGACATGACTAAGACCATCGACTTGAGGCAAAAACTCCAAGCTCAAGTACAAAACCAATATGACGCAAAATTATCTTACAATGATATACTCATAAAAGTCTCGGCCATAGCCTTAAGACAAAACCCTGTAATAAACTCAAGTTTTACACAGGAACAGATAATCCTGAAACAAAATATCAATATTGGCCTTGCAGTAGCTTTAGATGACGGTCTTATCGTGCCAGTCGTTAAGGATGCGGATAAAAAGGGTCTAGGAATAATTGCAAAAGAGACTGCAGACCTCATACAAAAAGCAAAAGATAAAAAACTGATGCCAGATGATTATCAAGGCGGCACTTTTACCATAACAAACCTTGGAATGTATGACATTGAAAACTTTCAAGCCATTATAAATCAGCCGGAAACAGCAATTCTGGCAGTAGGTAAAATAATGAAACAGCCTGTAGTAATAGACGACGAAATAACGATACGGCCAATGATGAATCTCACCTTATCCTGTGACCACCGGGCAATAGACGGAGCCGCAGGAGCGAAATTCCTTCAAAATATAAAACAAATTCTTGAAGAACCAATCAATATGCTGCTTTAAAGGAAGTGATACTATGCATTATGATATAGCCATCATCGGTGGAGGACCCGGAGGCTACGCAGCCGCCATTTACGCAAGTAAAAAACAGGCCAAAGTAGCACTAATAGAAAAAGGCGAATTAGGGGGAACATGCCTGAATAAAGGCTGTATTCCCACAAAAACACTGATCCACAGTGCAAAACTGTTACAAGATATAAAAGGCGCTCGAGGATTCGGTATCATTGCAGATGATGTAGATATTGACTGGAATGTTATTCAGAAGAATACTGCCTGTACTGTTAAAAACCTTAAAAAAGGTGTGGAAAATCTCTTAAAAGTCAACGGTGTTGAGGTTTTTCAAGGGTTAGCAAAACTACGGGACCAAAATACCATAAAAATATCATATGAAACAGAACAAAAGACCATTACTGCGGAGAATATAATCCTTGCTACCGGCTCTGCTCCAATTACAATACCTATCCCGGGCCATAAACTTCAAAATGTCATAACTAGTGATGAGGCTCTTTTCATGGAAAAGCTCCCTTCATCAATGCTGATAATAGGAGGGGGAGTTGTAGGCCTTGAAATCGGTTACATATATAATACATTTGGTGTTGAAATAACCATAGTGGAAATGCTTTCTACTATCCTTCCAAGCCAAGATGAAGAAATCTCAAAAGAACTCCGAAAACATATGGAAAAACAAGGTATAAAAATTTACACGGATGCAAAAGTAAAAGAAATTAAAGAAAAAGAAAATATTTTACAAACCTTTTTTGAAACAAAAGAAGGCATAAAAACCGTAGATTCAGAAAAGGTTCTGGTGGCAACAGGGAGGAAACCCGTAGTTGATGTATTTATAGATACAGGCCTTAATATAAATAAAACCGGTATAGTTATAAATGACTATCTTCAAACTAACATAGATAACATTTACGCCATCGGGGATGTTACGGGTAAATCCATGTTAGCACATGTGGCGTCACATCAGGGATTAGTTGCAGTTAAAAATGTCCTTGGTGAAAAGCGAAAGATGGACTACGGAGTCATACCTTCCTGTATCTATACAAATCCTGAAGTAGCCATGGTTGGAATGACCGAACAAGAGGCCAAAGCAAAATATAATGATAATATTATAATTGGCCGATTTCCATATACAGCTAGCGGTAAAGCCATGACCATCGGAGAAAGAAACGGTTTTGTAAAAATCATAGCAGAGCCCAGATATAATGAGATACTGGGAGTTCACATCATAGGTCCCCAAGCAACGGAACTGATAGCAGAAGCCGCACTTGCCATTAAACTTGAGTGCACAGCAGAGGAGCTGGCAAACACCATCCATGCTCATCCAACTCTTTCGGAAACCGTTATGGAGGCAGCATTTGATTTGCTGGAAGAGCCGGTTCATAAGATATAAATGTGCTAAGACGATTTTTGCGATAGCCAGAGCCACAGCGTAGTTTGTGGCTCCTTTTCTTTCAATTATTTTGTAGGCCGACGTTCTTACATGGGCTTCCATTTCTTCTTTTATTACGGGACCGCAAATATTCCAATATTTATAAATAATATTTAACATCTTCAAAGTTATGCTGCAAAAGCGTAGGCGGGATTAAGGTTTAAAAATTGATCCAATTCGAATTGTTAAAAAAGTTTTTGTATGTTAATATAGTGTATACAGTGCACAGAATTCATTTTGATAAAAGGGGGTAGAGGGAAATGCTTAAATTTAGGTCTGAACATGATTTGATAGGTACTAAAGAAGTGCCGGATG
>DUNY01000331.1 GCA_012839145.1 Thermoanaerobacterales bacterium | reverse complement strand
GGTCATCCTCGGGGAGTTCAGCCAATGTTGCTGTGTAAGTATTGTTTTCTCCCTTTGTTAACTGGATACTGCTTTTTACAATATAAGGAGCTTTTTGTGGTGGGATAATCTCTATATTCAAATTTTTGAAATCCTTCCAGTTCCTAGCGGGATTCATAATATAGTCAAAAGTGTATAGAGGGTCTGCAGTTTCTCTTCTATCCATAGTTCCGGATGTCCTATACCTTACACTTACCTCTTTTTCACTATTTGCAGGAAACTCCACGATGTAAACAAGGGTTAAAATCCGTTGGTAATTTTCCTGTTCTAAAAGATCATGCTCGGAGCTGTACCCGGAAGTAAAGTGTCTATCAAGGGCTTTCCCATACAGATTATATAATTGGGTATCGGGAAACATATTATTGGTTTCTCTATAGTTATGGTTCTTAATATATTCCATTAAATAGGGTTTAAGCTCCACCTCTTTTGTGGAAATTTGATGAATGAATAAATCGGTTTTTTTACTGAGTTCTCCGTCAGTATAAGCATTTATTTTTAAATCAATGTCTTCACCTAAAACATAGATTTCTAAAACCTCAGGTTCATAACACCAGGCGGCAATTCTTACTTTTTTGCCATCTCTCTCATACCGATTAAATCCATATGTGAGCACTTTGGTTTTGGCAAAATCAAAATTAAAATCTACCGCAAAGTTTATTCTTTGGTCGGTAGTCGGTTTAACTTCGATCATATAGAGCTTACCCAGTTCTTTTTCTGTAAAGTTTTCCGCCTTATAAGGTTCATCTGTAATGGTATTCACGATGTCTTTAAAATCAAAACTTGCTTCTCTGTCCTCCACCGATGCTCCATAGCTGTCAACTGTATCCCCTATAAATAAATCGTAAGGCACAGGATTGCCTCCGGCCATAATAGCTATATCATCCGGCGAAAGTTCATTAACCCTTCCAACAAAAGGAAAAGCCATTTGTACTGACAAGGGCTCATCTGTTGGGTTTTCCATTATATAAGCGGCAGTAACTTTACCATCAATTGTATAGCCCGAGTTATTATCAGAAAAATCGAATACAAGGTTTTCATTTTTCACTGTGATTGGGCAGTTTTCTTTAATAAGCATTATATCTGAAGATGGGTACCCCTTCCAATATGTGGGTCCGGAATTGGCAAAAACAACAATGGGAGAAGAAAGTGTAACAGCGGTCAATAGTATGCTTGCAATGAGCTTTTTCACAAAATCACCTCTCTGCCCTTTAGACGTTACTGTATTGAAAGTAGTTCCATTTTGCAAATACATTGTTATATTAAGTGGTTATATCTTTCATTCCCAATTCTATACATAGTCCCATGATATGTTCATAAGTGTTTACGACATCACATCCGGATTCCATTGAAAGTTCATCCAGAACTACCGACCGGTATTTGAATATGTTCTAACATCAGGAATATTTGTTTTCTCTTCCCAGCTTTGGTCTCGCTCTGTTGAGTTAAAAGCAGGTTCCCCATACGTCTCAACTCACTTTAATATTCGATAAATCTTGAATCAATTCCTTTTTTTACTT
>DUNY01000415.1 GCA_012839145.1 Thermoanaerobacterales bacterium | reverse complement strand
TGCTGACATCTTTTAATTTTGCCCCCAGAGTGATGGTAATTTTACGATGGAAAAAATTATCAAAAAATGGTATAATAATATAGGGAATTTTATTATTTGGCGGCGGAAGAGAAAAGAAAGGGGCATGTTGTCATGTTGAGGAAGCTACTTAGAGACCGTGACGAGTATAAAAGATGCACCGATTGTTGTCATTGGATTAGGATCGGGTTTTGAAGCATGGAAAGACGTCCATTGAAAGCAATACAGGGAGGGCCAGTGGTGATTCATGCCTTACGTCTCAGGCCAAGACCCTGTTAATCCAATATGATTGAATTTTATCGTGAGGTTGGGGAAACCTTGAAAAGATGTACAAGTTATTTTAAACACTTTTTTTATTGGAGTCGATATGCATATAAAAACATAACGACAAGAGATTTTGCCACGAGATACAAAAATTTGCTGCTGCAAGACGATATTACTATAGGTAAATCTACAATTATAAGAGACTCAATATTACCTATACCAATTCTCGGAGGTTATTATTCTAAAAGTACACTGAAGTAAATATAAGGTGGGTTTCTTAGATTTCTGCAACAAAACGTTATATTTATAAATAACACACGGGATTAAAAAACATATTTTTTAAAGGTAGGTGTTATAATTTAGCTTTTTTGCCACAGAATCTTGAAATGGTACAGTATATCCGTGCTTATGATGTTTCCGCACAGGTCTGCAATTTGGGCAAAAGTGTGCAAAAGTTCGTCATCCCTGCAAATATCGAATAAGTTTGCTAATTATGAGGAAAAGTGGAGGTATAAATTATGGCTAATCCATTTATGTATTTACTACCTGTACACCCCATGATTGCAAAGCAAATATTGGACGACTATAAGATTGCAGACGGTAAATGCCTTGATATTGGTAATGGATATTTAGGTCTAGAGTTATCTAAAATTACCAATCTAGGAATGTTTTTTGTAGATATAAATCCTGATGCATTGCAAGGATGAGGGCCCAGAGAAATGCGCCAAAGATATTTTGGCATTTATCAAAGAAAAATATATAAATCCTAAGATAGCACTTGTAGGCTATCAGCCATCACTGCTTGAAAACCTATCAAAGGAATTCAAACTGCATGTGCTAGATCTAAATCCGGCAAATGTTGGCAAAGTGCGCTATGGTATAGAAGTTGAATATGGAATTTTGGCATATGATGAAGTTGTAAAAGAATGGGCTGACCTCGTGCTGTGCACCGGAAGTACAATATGCAATGGAACAATTGTAAATTTTATCGACATCAATAAGCCTGTGTTTTTCTTTGATACCACTCTTTCCGGTGCAGCACCTATATTGGGCTTGAAATAGTTATGCTTTGCAGACCGTTATGTTTAGTTTTAAATTTCAGTATTATTTTTAAAAAATAACAAAACATAATGAGCATTCCTGTAAAGTTTTAAAAGGTATTTAAAAAAATATTGCCTCCTAGTATGTTTCGAGTGTATTCAAAAATCATAAAAACTAGGAGACTGTGTTATGCAAGATAAGCATTAGGATATCTCTTTTAAAAACAACTATGCCTAGACCACTAAAATTGTGGATCTTAACGTAGTATACGAGGAGTAATGGTCATGGATATAAGGGAAATGTTATATATTGTGACAATTGCAAAGGAGAATAACATCTCCCGTGCGGCAGAAAAGTTATTTGTCTCGCAGTCTACCGTAAGCCAAACTTTACAGCAAGTGGAATCGCGGCTTGGCTGTCAAATTTTCACCCGTAATCCTTATGGAGTTATGTTGACACCTATGGGTACGCGGATTGTTGAGGTAATGGAACGCACAATAGAGTTTTTTGCCAAAGCAGAGCAGAATATTCAGGATATAGTAGCGGCTAGGGCAGGCAGGATAATACTGGGCACCTCATTATTCTTGAGTTCCCTTCTCCTCCCCGCGCTATTACCTCATTTTAAAGAAAAATATCCAGGTATAGTAATTGATGTCAAAACCAGCTCTTCTTCTCTTTTAGAAAACTTACTGCTACGGGATGAAATAGATGTAGCGCTGATAACACTGCCTGTCCACTCAGATAAGATCCATGTAGTTCCTTTGTTTACAGAGCGCCTTCTGTTAATGGTTTCACCGGATAACCCCATTGCAAAACTAGGTGAACCCATACCTGGAGAACAACTGAAGTTGCTTGATCCAAAGCTGATTAAAGACCAGGCTTTCATACTTTCTCCACCAGGTAATAGACTAAGGGATGCTGCTGACAACTTTTTCAAAAAACAAGGTATAAACAGTCCCAATATTGTCATGATCAATAACAGCATAGAGACTGCCAAACGACTTGCGGCTCTTAATGTAGGTGTTGCATTTGCTCCTGAGAGGTTAAGGAAATATTCTTTATCACCACCAATTCCCGAATATTTTTTGCTGGATGAGTCCCTGCCAAACTGGATTATAGCAGTAGCATATAACAAACAGGAATCTCCCGACATGTTAATAACTAAATTCGTCAAAGCGGCAAAACAATTTTTGGCTGCCGAGGTATAGTTTTTACAGATATCCGACATCGGTTTTCAATATTGGACGCTGCTTACAGGTGCCTATATAATGAAATCAACAATTATTGAAAGGGGATCAGAAAAGATGAGCAGCATCCAAACATATTATAACTACATAGGCGGACGATGGGTAAAACCCAAGTCTGGTGAATACTATGAAAATCGCAATCCTGCGGATTGGGAGGATGTCATCGGGAGGTTCCCCCTTTCCGACAAGGAAGATGCTGATGAAGCAGTTTTAAGCGCACATGAGGCGTTCAAGAAGTGGAGCAGACTGCTTCCTAAGGAACGAGAAGTGTACCTGAAAAGGTTAATCTCCCTTATTAACGAGAATAAGCAGCGCATTGCTGATGCACTGTGCCGCGAAGAAGGAAAGACACTGAAGGAAGCACTTGGAGAACCAATCAGAAGTGTTGCAGAATGCACCTTCATGCTGGGTGAGGGGCAGCGTATGGAGGGTATTACTATGCCTAGTGACCGTCATGGTATTGTCAGTGTGGCAAGGCGTGTACCTCTGGGAGTTATTGCAGCTATTAGCCCTTGGAATTTTCCCTTCCTTACTCCCATACGAAAAATTATTCCTGCACTTGTAGCCGGTAATACTGTAATATTCAAACCTGCCAATGACACACCTCATTGCGGTGTGCTGCTGATGGAGCTGTTTCATGAAGCCGGATTTCCCAAGGGTGTTATAAATATGGTTATAGGCAGGGGGAGTATTATAGGTGATGTAATTTCCGGCAACCCATTGGTCAAAGGTGTTACATTCACCGGCTCCACCAGTGTCGGTCGCAGAATCAACCAATGTGCCGCCTCCAACTTTACCCGTATACAACTTGAAATGGGTGGGAAAAACCCGGCTATTGT
>DUNY01000358.1 GCA_012839145.1 Thermoanaerobacterales bacterium | reverse complement strand
TTTTCTCTGAACCATTTTCCCTGTGGCACAACCTTGCTGACCATCTATAAAGAAACCAAAAGCATCAGGTGGACAATTATTTCTTTTCTGGTTTCCACAATAACGGGAATAATTGTGTGCTTTATCGTCGCTCAAGGTGTCAGGTTTTTAATGTATTAACAGTTAAGCAATCATGGTCTTATGGCCGCCCGATGGTGTCTGGCACCATAAGCTTAACATATTAGACCTATTTTCAAGTTAACAATCATGAGTGTTATGACCATCGAGAAAAACGCTGCTTATAAATAATACAGTTTTGGAAACAATACTATTAGTTTTTTGCTCAGCATTTTTAAAAAACATATTTGCATTACTGGCAATTTGTGATAAAATAGACAAAGAAAAATATTTGAGGAGGTCTTTTCCTTGAAAGTAAATGTTGATCAAGACTTATGTATTAGTTGCGGACTTTGCATTGATATCTGCCCCTCGGTTTTTGACTGGAATGATGATGGAAAGGCAGAGGCAATAGCGGATGAAGTGCCCGCTGATGCTGAAGACGATGCCAGGGAGGCAATGGAAAGCTGTCCATCAGAAGCAATAAAAGAAGAATAAAACACCTGAAATGAAAAACAAAAGGGATCTCATTCGGATTATAAGGATGGGATCTCTTTTTATATATTTAAAAGAAGGATTTTTACATTTTATGTAGAATAAATAAATGTAAATGAAACACTATACCGCAATACGAAACAAGGAGGTTTTTTTAATGAAGAAATTGAATGTCATAAAACGTATTATTGACTGCGGCATTGTGGCCGTCGTAAGAGCCGAATCGGCCGATCAGGCACTTAAGATTGCCGAAGCAGTTAAGGCGGGTGGCGTGGAGGCTATTGAAATAACCATGACCGTACCCGGAGCTATCGGTGCCATCAAAGAACTTGCCGAAGTATATTCCAAGGGAGAAATATTAATAGGAGCGGGTACGGTCATGGATCCAGAAACTGCAAGAGCAGCAATGCTTGCCGGGGCAGAGTTTATAGTAAGCCCATATTTCAACCCGGATGTGGTAAAACTTTGTAACAGATACCAAAAGGTTTGTATGCCTGGTGCCATGTCCATAAGAGAAGTGGTTGAGGTCATGGAATCCGGTGCTGACTTTGTCAAATTCTTCCCAGGCAGTGCCTTTGGCCCTTCGATGATTAAAGCTATATTAGGTCCATTGCCCTATGCACCCATTGTTCCTACAGGAGGTGTTAGCTTAGAAAATGTAGGTGAGTGGATTAAGGCCGGATGCCAAGCTGTGGGTGTAGGTGGTCAGTTGACTAAGGGTGCCAAAAAAGGCGATTATGCAGAAGTTGAAGAAACGGCCAAAAAGTTTGTGAAAGCTGTTAAAGTTGCAAGAAAGTAATTAGACAAACTGACGTTGTAAGTTATATTTGAGTTAGATACGAGGGTTCCGAGTTTTACGGGCCAGATCGAATAATTAAATATTTTAAGGAAGGTGTTTTTCATGGCCAATAAAATTGTTACTTTTGGTGAAATCATGCTTAGACTTACCCCTCCCAATTATCTAAGGTTTGTCCAAGCTGATTCCTTTGACGTCACATATGGTGGTGGTGAAGCAAATGTGGCTGTATCTTTGGCCAACTATGGGGAGGATGCATATTTTGTCACGAAAGTTCCTGATAATCCCATCGGCCAGTCAGCCATCAATTACCTCCGCCGCTATGGCGTAAATACCAGCCACATAATAAAAGGCGGAGAACGATTAGGTATTTACTTTAATGAAATAGGAGCATCTCAACGACCTTCATTGGTAGTATATGATCGCAGCCATTCATCCATTTCAGAAGCTAAAGCCGGAGATTTCGATTGGAAAAAAATCCTTGAAGGGGCCAAATGGTTCCACTTTACCGGCATTACTCCTGCTTTGGGTGAAAATATTGCAGCTTGCTGTCTTGAAGCCGTAAAGACTGCACAAAAACTAGGTGTAACGGTAAGCTGTGACTTGAATTACCGTAAAAAACTGTGGTCCAAAGAAAAAGCCGGTAAAGTCATGTCAGAGCTTATGAAGTATGTAGATGTATCCATCGGCAATGAGGAAGATGCTCATGACGTATTTGGCATCAAGGCAGGGAAATCCGATGTAACAGCCGGTGAACTTTGTGAAGAAGGTTACAGGGATGTGGCAAGACAGCTTCAGGAAAGATTTTCTCTCAAAGGTGTTGCTATAACTTTAAGAGAAAGTTTTTCAGCTTCAGACAACGGATGGTCTGCACTTTACTATGACGGGAAAGAATACTACAGATCCAGAAGATATAAAGTCCATATTGTTGATAGGGTCGGTGGCGGTGATTCCTTCGGCGGTGGCCTCATTTATGCACTTAATAATGGATATACACCACAAGATGCGGTGGAATTCGCTGTTGCGGCTTCCTGCTTAAAACATACCATAGTAGGTGATTTCAACCATATGACAGTGAAAGAAGTGGAAAACCTAGCTAAAGGTGATGCATCAGGAAGAGTGCAGAGGTAGAATAAAAGTACACAATGAATCCAAGCTGCCGTTATGAAAACGGCGGCTTTTATTATTGGATCCACCACTAACCACCGAAAAGCATAGGCAGGAGGAATTGGAAGGCAAGATAAAATGAGCGGTGACAGCAACTTGAATTATTTTTATTTGGATAAACATTTCACTGATTAAGGGCTAATGTTCTTTTTTATTTTATTGTTATAAGAAAGAAATAGTTCAAACAAAATCGACCAGTTGAATAACTGTTTTTTAATAAGTGACATATCGCCATAAATATATGCTAAAATACTATACATACCCACAAAAAATTATAAGGAGATAAATTAAGTGATTTATGAAAATATAAAAAAAGCTAAATTTATAAATAGGCCTAATAGATTTATTGCTAACATAGAAATTGAAGGTAAAACTGAAGTTTGTCACGTGAAAAACACAGGTCGGTGCAAAGAGCTATTAATACCTCATGCTACAATTTATGTGCAGGAATTTGACGGTAGAAACCGTAAAACAAAGTATGATTTGATATCGGTGTATAAGGGCAATAGGCTGGTTAACATAGACAGCCAAGTACCAAATAAGGTATTTCATCAATGGGTGCCGGAATCTCATTTTTTTAAAGATATTACACTTATAAAGCCTGAAACAAAATATAAAAACTCTCGTTTTGACTTTTATATGGAAACAGATAGCAGCAAGATATTTGTAGAGGTTAAAGGTGTTACTTTGGAGGAAAATGGTGTTGCCTTATTTCCTGATGCACCTACAGAGCGTGGAGTCAAACACATAAACGAGCTCATCAGCAGTATTGGTGAGGGGTATGAAGCATGGATAGTCTTTATAATTCAGATGAAAGATATACAGTATTTTACACCAAATGTAAAAACTCATAAAGCCTTTGGCGAAGCGCTGAAAAATGCAAAAAGATATGGTGTAAATATTATTGCCCTTGACTCTCATGTAACAAAAAACTCTATAAAAGCAGGGAATTTAGTTGAGGTAAGGTTATGAAAATTAATCAATACTATGATTTAACGATAGCCATCATTATTCGCAAATAAAAAAATAGACAAAATCGAAGCATGGGTTTGACTAATGTATTTTTTAAATACCGCAGCATTTGATATAATAAGCTTTGAAAAGGTCGAAATAACTAATATAGAAGAACGGAGCCAAAAAAGTGAAGAACTTTCAATGGATTGTTTGTGATTTGGACGGAACATTGCTAAACTCTGCCGGAGAAATAACAGATGAAAATCGAAAAGCCGTTGAGTTGCTTAATGCTAAAGGCAAACAAGTTATTATCGCTACCGGTAGGCATGACTTGATAGCTAAAAAATATTATTATGAACTGGGTCTTACAACCCCCATTATAGCGTGTAACGGTGCCTTAATAAAAGATATCCTCAGTGATAAAGTTTTATATATGAAAGTAATAGATTCGATTGTTGCCTCAAAGGTCTTAAACTTCTGTGAACTAAAGCAACTGGACTATTTGGTGTATACACCAAAAGCTATTTATTACAGCGAAAATTCAAAACGCATCAATATTGTTAGAGAATACAATAACAGTGTAAACAAAGAATTACAAGCTCCTATTTATAGTGTTAAAGCTTTAGATGCTTCAAATGAAGACATAATTAAGGTTTTAGTAGTGAGCCAAGATGAAAATATTCTGGAAAAGCTGCATAAAGGCATCAACAAAGATGACAAATTGACTATTGTATCATCGGGGAAAGGCTTAATTGACATTATGAGTTCGGGCATATCAAAAGGCGGTGCCCTTATAGCCTTATCGGAACAACTGGATATGGATCTTAAAGCTACAGTGGTTTTCGGTGATAATTACAACGATGCTAGCATGTTTAAAGTAGCAGGCTTATCTGTCGCTGTTGCTAATGCAGAAGCCGAACTCAAACACATTGCAACACATATCACTTTGTCTAATGATGAGTCAGGGGTAAGCCATGGAATATATAAATACATATTAAGGGTACATCCCGAGAAAATCGAAAAAAATGCAGCAGAAATAGGAGTTGCATACAAACTGAACCCGGAGAAAACTTGTTTCTATTGAGAGAGGGGGTCAAGCAGCTAACAAAGAGGCTTTTTTGAATACATCGAGCGGCGGGGTAGTATATAATAGTAATGGCAAGTTATGAAGTTTCCGGAAGTATTGTTTTGCAGTGATGATCTTTTAATTTAAAATCATTTTGTGGGAAAGGGAAGGAGGAGCCAGTTTGAACTATACAAAGGCAGATCTTTTTAAACGTTTTATAGCATTCTTAATTGACGGAGTAATATCTAGTGTTCTTATTTATGTACCTATATTAGGAGGTATAGTAAGCACTGTCTATGTACTTACAAAAGATGTTATAGCTTATGAAATCACTAAAAATCCTGATTTTAAAAATCGTAGTATTGGTAAAAAGATAATGGGCTTGGAAGTGGTGAGTTTAGAGGGCCAAGATATGGACTGGGTGATATCCGTAAGGAGAAACTTGCCCCTTGCCATTAGCAGCGTTTGCAGTATTGTTCCTATAATAGGATGGATAGTAGGTGCTATAATAGGATTTGTTATTTCAATAGCAGAGGTTATCTTTGTATTGACAGATAATAAAGGTAGAAGACTGGGAGATAGATGGGCTGATACACAGGTAGTATGTATAGAGGATTTGGCAAAACAAGAAGATGTTATTGATATTTAGTTATTATAAGATTTAAAAAGCTTCATTTTCTTATGGATTTAAAAATATACTGAGCCGGAAGGAATTATGTAGTTTGCAGTGGAAAATCAAATAAAAAATATTTGGGAGGTTTTGCTATGAAGATTATTGACCTGTCACATCCTTATAAAATGGGAATGACTCAATTTCCAGGGACACCACCTATTGATGTAAAGCAAATTGCACAAATTGATGAAGGTGGTTTTAGGGTAACGGATTTTCACTCTATCGTCCATGTGGGGACTCATTGTGATGCTCCTGCTCATTGCGTAAAAGGAGCCAAAACCATGGATCAAATCCCCCTGGATGATTTTATCGGTTATGCGGTAATCGTAGATGTATGTATTGATGATGTAAAAGAAATTAAGCCCGATGTGCTGAACGGTTATGATATTAAACCTGGTGAAATAGTACTGATTCGCACTGGTTATTCAAAATATTGGGGCAAACCCGAGTATGTGAACAACTCTCCGTATTTTTCTAAAGTGATGGCTTCATCTTTAG
>DUNY01000050.1 GCA_012839145.1 Thermoanaerobacterales bacterium | reverse complement strand
CTTGTATTTTTACTTCCTTACTAAACTTTGCTTTTCTTCCCATAAAAAAATACCTCCAAGTAGATAATCTAATTTTAATTAATTAGACTGTCTACTTTGGAAGTATCATATCATTACCACGTTTTTTTGTTTTTTTAAGTAATAAACAATGGACCTTGTCATATATATATATTGTATATTGTTAAAGTTCACGACCCCTCCTCTGGGAACTCGGATAAGCTTTAACGGCGAAAACCGAACGAACAATTAAAAACATGAAAGGGGGGGAAAAGAAAAAGGGAGGGAAACGGATGGAAAAATATAACTTATTTAAGGATATCGTTGAAAGGACCGGAGGGGATATTTATATAGGTGTAGTGGGACCTGTGCGAGCGGGTAAATCCACTTTTGTTAAAAAATTCATGGAATTAATGGTGATACCCAATATATCAAATTTAAATGACCGTTCAAGAGCCAAGGATGAACTCCCGCAAAGCGGTGCCGGCAAAACTATCACTACTGCAGAACCAAAATTTATTCCCAGTGAAGCCATAGAAATTACCGTTAAGGACAATATCAAATTTAGAGTAAGACTGGTGGACAATGTCGGTTATACCGTAAGAGGTGCCTTGGGATATGAAGATGAGAACGGCCCAAGAATGGTTGCTACCCCCTGGTTTGAAGAGGAAATACCCTTTCAGGAAGCTGCTGAAATTGGTACAAGGAAAGTCATTGAAGAACATTCCACCTTAGGTTTAGTTGTGACCACCGATGGATCAGTAACTGAAATACCAAGAGAAAACTATATTCAAGCCGAGGAAAGGATTGTTGAAGAGTTAAAATCCATAGGCAAGCCTTTTATCATGATTCTTAACACCTCACGGCCTCATGATGAGACAACAAAGGATATGAGAGAAATACTGGAATCTAAATATGATGTGCCGGTGTTACCGGTAGATTGTCAGGATATGAGCGTGGAAGACATATATAAAATACTAGAAGGAGTGCTATACGAATTTCCAATTATGGAAATAAACATAAGGATGCCTGGCTGGATTCAGGTGCTGGAAAAGGAACATTGGCTGAGAAAGCAATTTGAAGAGGCGGTAAAAGATACCATAAAAGACATAAGACGTTTAAGGGATATGGAAAAAGCCTTGGAAATATTTAAGAATTATGATTTTGTTGAAACAGTGCAGCTTAAAGAGATGAATTTGGGCTTGGGAACTGCAGAAGTTGTTATGGATGCAGGAAAAGATTTGTTTTACAAAGTCCTCAGCGAATCATCAGAAATGATAATAACTGGGGAAAAAGATCTTTTACAGATCATGGAAGACTTAATTAAGGCAAAAAAAACTTATGATAAGGTTGCCAGGGCTTTAGATGATGTCCAAAAGGTAGGTTATGGGATAGTGCCTCCACAATTGGATGAGATGACTTTGGAAGAACCTGAGATTATCCGACAAGGAGCTAGATTTGGCGTCAAGTTAAAGGCTGTGGCTCCATCTATTCATATGATAAGAACCGATATTAATGCGGAAGTATCGCCGATTATTGGTACGGAAAGACAGAGTGAGGAACTAATAAATTATTTAATGAGCGAATTTGAAAGTGATCCATCGAAACTTTGGGAAACCAATCTTTTTGGAAAATCTTTAAACGACCTTGTAAGAGAAGGTATACAAAACAAGCTTTTTAATATGCCCGAGTCGGCGCAAGGTAAAATTCAAGAGACATTACAGCGGATTGTCAATGAAGGTAGTGGTGGATTAATTTGCATAATACTGTAATATTGATTGTATGCTGTCAATGTTGTAATTACTCCAAGCTTGAGAATGATTTAAACAAGAGAAGCTTACCACCAACTTTACGTATAGAGCATATAACAAATATAATATTGTCCAGAAAGACTATATAGTTTTGGATATAAAGTTTAAGTGGTCAGATGAGGTTGTTTGTAAGAACCTATCTGACCTTTCATTTTTACTGTATTTTTCCTTTTATTGTGTATACGTGAGGAATTATACTTATATTATCTAAAGGTAGCAGGATTTTTATAAGAGAGTATAGAACATATTTTTCAAATGGATACTTTTAGGCAATAACCGGTATCCTTCACTCAATACAGCTTACCAAATAAAGGTATGAAGGGGGTTTTCAATGAAGAAATCCGCTTGCATTTACCTGTATGGCATAGTACAAGGCGTAGGCATGCGCTATTCAGTTTATAGAAAGGCAGTAAGCCTCGGGTTGTTAGGATATGTTAAAAATATGATTGATGGAAGTGTCAAAATTGAAGTTGAAGGAGATGAGACTTCAATATTATTGCTTCTGGATTATGTTAAAAAAGATGTTCGTTGGGCTAAGGTTGAAAGAACTAAAATAATATGGAAAGACTATGAAGGTAAATATAAACTGTTTGAAATATATGGGTGATGATTATGAACAACCAAACTTCGATTTTTGATATGGAAGGAAAAAGCGTTTCAGGTCCTTTGGCAGACAGAATGAGACCGAACAATCTAGATGACTTTGAAGGCCAAGATCACCTGCTTGGCAAAGGAAAGATACTGAGAAAACTTATAGAAAGTGACAGCATTACATCTATGATACTTTGGGGACCACCGGGAGTAGGAAAGACAACTTTGGCAAAGATTATTGCTCAAAGGACACATGCTAAATTTGAAAATTTCAGTGCTGTACTTTCGGGAATAAAGGAAATAAGAGAGGTTATGAAAAAAGCTGAAGAGCGTCGGTTGCATGGACAACGTACATTGCTTTTTATTGATGAAATTCATCGTTTTAACAAATCACAACAGGATGCTTTCCTGCCTTTTGTAGAAAAAGGAGACATAATTCTAATTGGTGCAACTACGGAAAATCCATCCTTTGAACTGAATTCCGCTCTTCTTTCAAGGTCAAAGGTGTTCGTATTAAATCCTTTAAAGCCCCAGGATATAACAGCTCTGTTAGAAAGAGCTGTCAAAGATGAAGAGCGAGGCTTGGGGAAGATGAAGATAGATATCAGTGATGAAATTCTCGGAAAGCTTTCAGCCTATGCTAACGGAGACGCACGAGTTGCGTTGAATACATTGGAATTAGCAGTTCTAAGCACAACTCCGGCAAATAACGGGGTCATATATATCACAGACGAAGTCCTTGAAGAGGCTTTTCAAAAGAAAACCCTTTTGTATGACAAAAAGGGGGAAGAGCATTACAACCTGATATCGGCTTTTCATAAATCAATCCGAAATAGTGACAGTGATGCAGCTGTCTACTGGCTTGCCCGTATGCTAGAAGCAGGAGAAGACCCACTCTACATAGCCAGGAGGATGATTCGTATTGCATCAGAAGACATTGGACTGGCAGACCCTAAGGCTATG
>DUNY01000313.1 GCA_012839145.1 Thermoanaerobacterales bacterium | reverse complement strand
TTTTTTAATAGACCCTTTCTTTCCATGTAGGAGCCGCATATGGCCATTATATGGTCACCGTCTACTATTTCACCTTTTTCATCAACAGCTATGAGGCGGTCTGCATCACCGTCAAAGGAAAGTCCCACATCTGCCCCTACCTCTTTTACTAATCGGCAAAGGGCCTCAGGGTGGGTAGAACCGCAATCTACGTTGATGTTTTTGCCGTCAGGATGATGGTTTATTACATGGACTTTTGCTCCTAATTCTTCAAATATTATAGGTGCCACTCGATATGATGCTCCGTTAGCACAATCCATGGCCACGGTTAATCCTTGAAAATCTTTGTTTACAATGGATTTTATAAAGTCCACATATGGTCTGATACCGTCTTCTATACTAATTTTTCCCACATCAGGACCTATGGGGTTTTTTATATTCTGTTCGCAGTCATCCAGTAAAGCTTCAATTTCATCTTCCATGGCATCGGGTAATTTGTATCCATCTTTATTAAAAAACTTTATTCCATTATATTCTACTGGATTATGTGATGCCGATATTACTACACCGGCATCTGCACCAAAACGGCGTGTAAGGTGAGCCACAGCCGGTGTAGGTACAACTCCTACTTTTAAAGCATCGGCACCTACTGAACATATCCCTGCAATCAAAGCAGATTCCAACATATCCCCTGATATGCGGGTATCTTTACCAACCACAATGGTAGGCCTTTCATGAAGTTTTGATAGGACCTGTGCACCGGCCTGACCTAGTTTGAAAGCCAAAAGAGGTGAAAGGTCTTTATTAGCTACACCTCTAACTCCATCCGTTCCGAAGAGTCTGGGTCTCATTCATTTTCTCCTCTCTTACTGTGAAAGTTTTTGAAGGGTGACTCGAATATCCGCGGGTTCAATTTGAATTATTCTATAAGGTCTTGATATATCTGCAGTGATTCTTACCGAATGTTCACCTTCCGTTAAACCTGCAATATTGACATTCAATTTTACCATGTTCTTGTTTACCTTATCAATAATACTTTCTGGGCCGGTCACTGTCAATGTAATTTCTTTGTATTCGAGTTCTGCTTTTAAATCTAAGGGAATTTCCGCTATTTCAATTTCATTTGAAGAAGTGTTTACTGTGGTGGTGGCAAGTCTTTCTATCTCGACGGTAACTCGGGCAGATTGAGTATCTTCATCAAAGACCGTAACTCCTCTCGGTAATATGAACTTAGCATCTACCGATAAAGTTGATGTTCTTCCTTCAATATTTATTGATTCAGTATTGACTGATTGAAGATTCTTTAATATATCTTCACTTCCTGTTACGGTAATGGTTGGCGGATCTATTCTAACATCTCTGATAATATAACCTTCCGGAGGATTACCGTTTATGTTCGGCAAAATTTGAACATTGCTTACAGGAACAATGGGAACTGTGACCTCTACAACATCAGGTCTGAAGGTAACATTTTTTTGTTCCTTATCCTGACCGTCTAAAACCCTAATCGGAAGAGTGCTGACAACTGTACTGTTTTTATCGGATATATCAATTCTTGTTGATACTTTTTTCACAGCATTGACCATGCTTCGAGGACCTTTAACAACAACTGCCTGAGGTTTGGTCAAGGGTTTGTCAGCCGCAAAACCTGATGCGGGCGTTCCGGTTACATCCACCACTACAGGCATCTGCTCTTCAATAATACCATCTAGAGTCACCATAATTTCCCTTGGTGAAACATCGATAAATTCTACATTGGGAGGAGTGGCCACATCTACCCGGATCAGGTTATCGCCTTCCATGCGACCTCGCATATTCACCTCGGCATTTATATCATTAGGTTTTAAATCAGCCACCAGACTGCGCCGACCCTTGACTTTTACATTCACCTTAAATTCAGATGGATCTTGTATTAAAGCAAATTTGCTATCGTCCAAATTTAACAGCTTAACCGGCACGTCCCTGATCATTGTGGTAATCTGGGGATTCTGCTCATTCATTACATAAAGCCACATAACAACAGCAGCAATTATTGATAAAATTTTAATGGCCGTATTGCTTGCAAAGAATTTACGCATGATCCTTCCTCCAGTACCATAGGGATGGTTTTTTTTCTTTAATTTCATATATATCTTTTAACATGTTTTTAAGGGTTTTTACATCAAGATAGCGACTGAGCTTGCCCTCTTTCGCCACCGAAATAACACCGGTTTCTTCTGAAACAATGATGGCCACAGCATCGGACTCTTCAGTAACACCTAAGGCTGCCCGGTGTCGTGTGCCCAGTTCTTTGCTTAAGTTTGGATTTTCTGTAAGTGGCAGATAGCATCCCGCCGCCATAATCCTGTCATTTCTTATTATGATTGCTCCGTCATGTAGGGGGGTATTGGGTTCAAAGATATTTATGAGAAGTTCGATTGTAACATAGCCTCCGATTTTCACACCTGTTTCTATATATTCATTGAGCCCTGTTTGTTTTTCTAAAACAATGAGAGCACCGATTTGTACTTTGGATAACTCCTCGGCAGCACCGGCAATATGATCAATTACCTTGTTCATCTCTTCTTCTGCCAATCCTAAAAGCGGTGATGAAAAGAATCTTCCCCGACCCAATTGCTCCAAGGCTCTTCTCAGCTCAGGTTGGAAAACAATTAAAAGTGCTATGACTCCAACCGTCATGGCATTTCTTAAAATCCAATTTATAGTATAAAGTCCCAACCATTCGCTCAGCTTAGTTGAAACTACCAGCACCACCAAGCCCTTTAAGAGCTGGACCGCTCGGGTTCCTTGAATTAATTGTATAGCTTTATACGAAACATACGCTACGATAGCTATGTCCAGTAAATCCATTAAACGAAAACCTTTAAAAAGTTCGAAAAGCTGTAATGACATTTTTTCACCCCAGCACCCCGTTTTATCACTATCAATATTATAGCATTTAATCTTGAATTAGTATATTTTAATAACAATATTTTTTATTCTACCGGTGGTTTTGTGCCAAAATGGGTTTCTGCGGTAATTCCCAGTGACATAATTAGAACGATGATAGAAGTGAAACCGCCTATGATGGGTACAAGCTGAATCAACCAAAGAAGCAGCGCACCCAATGCAAATTCAAGCAAAACCTCCGGCTTTATTTTTAGTTGCTCATTCAATCTTCTGCCAATGTGGATACTTATGCAAAGATATCCGAAAAATCCCGCCCCATACAGAAGAAGCAGCAGTATAGGAATCAATGGAATACCTATTAGTGTAATCAAAAGCAGCAGCAATGCTACCGGGGTCAGCATAAAAATCAAAAGACCGATAAGCATTTTTCTGCCGATTTCTTTTTCAACACCTCCGGCTGCCGTCTTTGTGCTGTTGGGAAACAGGATTATAACTAAAGTTCCCATTGCCAAAAGACCTAAGAATCGTATAAATTTAAACCAGCCATATTCCCAGTTTCTGCTGAAAGACCAGTTATACTTCTTTATACTCGGACCCAAGTTTATTCCTTGGCGTGTAATACCATTTACTATATCTTTTATCCCTGATACCTTTATTTCAGTAATTGTGCCGTAGACTTTCGAGGTTTCCCCTCGGATTATTCGGCCACCTACAGCCGTAACGTCACCCATTACTTCACCGTTAACCCTTACGTCCCCTAAAACGGCCACAACATCACCGGTGACCTTACCGTCTACCGTGATATTGCCCAATATGGCAATAGTGTCGCCCATAATCACCTCATCTGCATTAATTGTTATATCTCCCTGAATTTGAACCCGGTCATTTTTACCTTGGGCTAAAGCCGGTGCCGGTATAAGGAGCAACAAAACGACTATTAAAATAAGGATTTTTTTCATTGTTATCCCTCCAATTTTATGATTGCTTGTGTTGAGGAAGTATTTTCGCCAGTAAAAATGTACCTGCAAACAGCAAAGCAACTGCAGTGTACCCCAGAAAGTGCCAGTTAAAGATATCCAGGATGATTTTGAATATAATCCTTTGAACCCACCATAGTTGAGATAGGATTTTTCCAGCTATTTGGAACCATTGGATAACAGTTTCAATCCAATTGCTTGTGACTGTGATAAGCATCTTGATGCCATTGACCGCATATACTGTAACAAGTGAAATGCCTAATACAATTTTTGGCCAACATAGATATATTACGGCAATTCCAAGGACCAATGGCATTAGCAAAAAAAGCAATATTTTTTTTACATACAGTGCATCTTTTTTGCGGTGAATATCTTTCATTACTTTTATGGTAAAATCTTTGCCGGGGGTAAAAAGCGGCAAAGCTCGGAGCATGGTATGCTGCTTTTTTTGAATTGACAAAAACTCTCGACAAGAGGCACATTCTTGTAGGTGGCTTTTTAGGTTTTCTTTCTCTGAACAGATTAATTCTCCATCGAGATATTCCATTATCAAATCCTCATACAAGTTACATGACATAAAACCCACCTCCGATAAGAGTTTCTTTAAGCATTTTTCTGGCTCTGAAAAGCCTGTTTTTTACTATTGACATGGGCACATCCATCACCTGGCAGATTTCTTTGTAGGTAAGACCATGAAAATGATAGAGTACTAGGGGTATACGGTAATCTTCCGGAAGGTCATTTACTGCATTGTTCAGGTTTTTTATCTCTTCTCGAGTAATGACCTTTTCTTCGGGTGTTTCTGCAAACACTGGCAGTATCTTTTCCTCAAGAGGTATTGTGTTCCTTTTCCTGCGCAGATAGTCAACACATTGATTGTATGTTATTCTGTAAATCCAGGTGGAAAACCCGGCCTTTTTGGGGTCGTACAATCTCAAGTTGTTATATACTTTTAAGAATACCTCCTGAGATAGATCTTCTGACTCTTCTTGCGAAGATATCATTCTATAGGCCAAAGAAAATACTCGGTTTTTATACATATCTACCAAAACTGAAAAAGCCTCTTCATCACCGGATATGATTTTTTTTATGGTTTCTTCCATTGTTTCATCTAATAACATACCCTCACCCATTTAAATGCCCCTTTTCCTCTCAATATACTTATACGCATAAAAAACGGTTAGGTCTGAGTATATGGGTACTTATTATAAATTTTTATGTCATATTTAAAAAATGTAATGATAATGTAACTATTTGTTAATCCTTTTGCAGTTATGGTGTGATATGATTAGTATGAAGGTTATTTGTGATAAATGAGGAGAAACCGAAATGCATACAGAATTAAAACTCGAAAATATAGCATTTATGCGATTTCCCTACTTGAGATATATTGTAATTATTCTCCTTGTAGGGCTGTTTTCCTTCTGGGCTTTTCCCGGTCAAAGCAGTATTGGGCAGCCCGATAAGATTGTAGTTAAACCGCCCTCAAACGCACCAAGCCAAAACATTGATTTTATGGATGAAAAAGAAATACGCCAGTTAAAACAGCATCCTACAGGAAATAATATGGGAGACAATAAGCCTGAAGAAGAGTTACCCGCACTTTCAGAATCGGTAATGGCATCAAAGTTTATCCGTCAGGGTTCGACAGATGTAAATCAAGTTGCCATTACCTTTGATGACGGGCCTTATTTACTAACTGGAAAATATATTGAGATATTGCAAGCATATGATGTTCAAGCTACTTTTTTCCTGATCGGAGTCCAAGTTGAGAAATATCCAGATGATGCGAAAATGATAATTGACAACGGCTACGAAATCGGCATCCACTCATATGGCCATAAACAGCTAACAAGGATGAACCAGGGCGCTATGGAAGACGACTTCCGAAAGAGTCTAACAGCCGTTAGGAATCTCACCGAAAGGGATATAAGGTTTTTTCGACCGCCCTTTGGGGATTTTAACGATAATATAATACAAACCGCTAAAACCCATAAGCTAACCACGGTCTTATGGTGTGTGGATCCCCGGGACTGGCAGAAAGATGATCCCAACGAAATAGCTCGGCATGTAATTGAGAAGGCTGAGAATGGAGCTATAATCCTGCTCCACGAGGGACGACAAGGCACACTGGAGGCTTTGCCGCTGATTATAGAAGGTCTATGGGAGAAAGGTTTTGAAATCGTGTCTTTGTCAGAACTTTTATCAACAGTGGAAAAAGATCCTTCGACTTCGCTCTGATACCTAGGAAGTCAATCTAAATTTTTGCAAAAAACAACCACCTAGAGCATAAGAATATGCTTTTTTAAAATGCTATGAAGACCTTTGGTAAGGAATTCTTCCCTTTCTTAATCGAATTCTTATCCTATGTTATTGGTTTTCTACGCAGGGACCCGTCATGCCATTTAAGTTTGCTATCAATAAGAAGGGATTTGTTCAATCTGAGCGGCGTGCTTTTAGCACAAGGATGACAACGAATGATATAGGTATAAGGGTGCTAGATAGCACCCTTTATTATTTGCTGATATGATGTGTAATGCAATGAATAAAAAGGGTCCGTCCCCAAAGATCGTTACAAATATCTGGCACGAATAAAAAGGGTCCGTCCCCAAATATTCGCTGGCACGAATAAAAAGGGTCCGTCCCCAAATATTCGTTCCCCAAATATTCAGCTTTTCCCTTTGGTGCTTCCAT
>DUNY01000198.1 GCA_012839145.1 Thermoanaerobacterales bacterium | reverse complement strand
TAAGCAATATTAAAATATGCAACAGTTTGTAAATGCTTATTTGAATATTTAATGCATATCTGGTATAATTTTTTCGAAATATAATGAAATTAAGGAGAGTGAAGTATTTGGAACTCTGGTTTTCTGAATATCAAACAAAAAATACTAAATTATCTTTCAGAGTAAAAGAAGTTCTTTATACAAAGCAAAGCAAATTTCAGAACATATCCGTTATAGAAACAGAAGATTTCGGTAGAGTTCTAGCTTTAGATGATACGGTAATGCTTACTACAAAAGATGAATTTGTTTATCATGAAATGATTTCTCACGTTCCACTATTGACCCATGGCAATGCATCAAGAGTTTTGGTTATTGGCGGTGGAGACGGAGGTACAATCAGGGAGATACTAAAACATCCCGTAAAAGAAGCACATTTAGTCGAAATTGATAGGGAAGTTATAGAGACATCCAAGGAGTATTTTCCCTCAGTAAGCTGTGGATTGTCCGACCCTCGGGTTAAAATATTTTGCGAAGATGGAATTGAGTTCGTTAAAAAGAATAAAGGTTATGATATAGTTATAATAGACTCGACAGATCCCATAGGTCCTGCTGTGGGATTATTTTCCGAAGAGTTTTATAAAGATGTTTTTTTGGCGTTGAATGAAAACGGAATTATGGTTGCTCAGACTGAAACCCCAATTCTGTTTGGTGATTTGATTAAAAGGATCTATAATGATATGTCCTCGGTGTTCCATTATACAAATTTGTACTCGGCGGTTATTCCCACATATCCCGGCGCTTTTTGGACTTTTACAATGGGGTCAAAAACCATAAATCCAATCTCACATGAAACAAGTGTAGAACCTTTTTTTAAAACAAAATACTATAACAAAAAACTTCATAGAAGCTACTTTATACTCCCACCTTTCGTAAAAGATATTATATCTGAATAGAGGGAGAACAAACTTGAGTATTTTTGATCATTTATACAACCAAGACAGATTTCTCGAAGCAAAAGATGATTACAACAGTGCGAAAACCATAATCATAGGTGTACCTATGGATTTTACGGTGAGTTTTCGACCTGGTACACGCTTTGGTCCTAAAAAAATACGTGAAGCTTCTTACGGATTAGAAAATTACAGTGTTTATGCCGATGATTCCCTTGAAAATAAAATGTTTTTCGATGCCGGAGATGTGGACATCCCCTTCGGTAATGTAGAAAAAAGTCTGGAAATCATAGGTGATGTTGCAAGAGATTTTTTAGATGACGGCAAAATCCCTATATTTTTAGGAGGAGAACATCTTATAAGCTATCCAATAATAAAAAAAGTTGTGGAGAAATATCCAGATCTAGTAATTGTCCATTTTGATGCCCATGCGGATCTAAGAGATAGTTATTTAGGTGAAAAGCTATCACATGCTACAGTTTTACGAAGAATTTCGGAGCATGTTAAGGATAAGCATATTTATCATTTTGGTATAAGGTCAGGAGTAAAAGAAGAATTTCTCTATGCGAAACAACACACTCATATGTTTCCCATAGAGGTTAAAACTCCTTTTATAAAAACACTTAAAGATTTAAAGAATCGACCTTTATATATAACATTAGATATTGATGTTGTTGATCCGGCTTTTGCTCCTGGTACCGGAACCCCTGAACCGGGGGGGTGTAGTTCTCAGGAAATATTGGAAGTTGTATCTCACTTTAAAGAACTAAACATTGTGGGATTTGACTTGGTAGAAGTTTCTCCAGCCAATGATTTATCTGAGAGAACTTCGCTTTTGGCAGCTAAAATATTAAGAGAATTATTAATTGGGCTGGGATAAATAAAGGGTGG
The DNA here is from genome assembly GCA_012839145.1 of Thermoanaerobacterales bacterium. Taxonomy (GTDB): domain Bacteria; phylum Bacillota; class Thermosediminibacteria; order Thermosediminibacterales; family Tepidanaerobacteraceae; genus DUNY01. The sequence goes on along the minus strand of DUNY01000198.1, from coordinate 98 downwards.
TAAACATGTCTGAAGAAATACTAAAGGTCGAAAAGCTTTATTTTAAATATAATAATACAGATATACTTAAGGACATCAACTTTTCTTTGGAGGTAGGC
>DUNY01000262.1 GCA_012839145.1 Thermoanaerobacterales bacterium | reverse complement strand
TTGCTGCAAACCTATATGATATAAAAGAAGGTAATGTCATAATCAGAACTCATGGTGTAGGATCTGATTTGATAAAGCAATTGGAATCACGGTCTTTAAATATTTTTGATTGTACATGTCCTCTAGTAAAAAGAGTTCATAAATTAGCTTGTGATATCTCGACTAAAGGTCTTCTTACTATTATAATAGGCGATCACAATCATCCTGAAGTTGAAGGGATTAAAGGCTGGTGCGAGGGTGATGTAAAAGTAATAGAAAATGTGGAGGAAGCAAAAAACTTTTATACAAATAAAGAAGTTGGAGTAGTTGTCCAAACTACACAAACTCAAGAGAATGTAGAAAAAATAATGGATATACTACAATCAAAACTTGATATCCATATTTTTCATAACACAAGGTGTAAAGCTACCTTGGAACGCCAAACAGCAGCTGCTGCCGTAGCTGCTGTCGTTGATGCGATGTTAGTAATTGGGGGTAAAAATAGCTCCAATACTAAAAAGTTGGCTCAAGTTTGTCAGAATGTAGGGGCAGATGTATATCATATTGAAACAGCAAAAGAACTAAAAGAAGAATGGTTCAGAAGCATAGACAGAATAGGTATTACCGCCGGAGCTTCTACACCTGACTGGATTATAAAGGAGGTTATTTCTAAGATGGAAGAACTTAGCAAAGACATGGACAACCAAGAAATAGCAACAAATGAGGAAGAAGGTGAACTAAATTACGAAAATACTTTTACCGCTTTGGAAGAAGATACTATCGTTGAAGGAGTTGTAGTCAAGGTTGACAGCAATGAGATTTTAGTAAATATAGGATATAAATCGGACGGTATTATTCCGATTAATGAACTTTCAAATGTAACTTTTGAAAATCCTGAAGACATAGTAAAGGTTGGAGATAAAATAAATGTTTATATTATAAAATTAGAAGATAAAGATGGTAATGTTATTCTTTCAAAGAAAAAAGCCGATGCGATCAATGCATGGAATTATATTGAGGAAACATACAACAACCAAGGTGTTTTGGAAGGAGAAGTAACAGAGGTCGTAAAAGGTGGTGTTTTAGCAAACATAAGCGGTATTCAAGGCTTCATTCCAGCTTCCCACCTTGATCTTAAGTATGTACCAGACCTAAGTGTCTTTGTAGGCCAGACATTAAAATTACTTGTTCTTGAACTTGATAGCAAGAAGAATAGAGTAGTACTATCTCATAAACTAATACTTGAAAGAGAAAGAGAAAAGCTAAAAGAAAAAACTTGGGCAAATATCGAAGAAGGTCAGACCATTAAAGGTGTTGTAAAAAGGTTAACAGATTTCGGAGCATTTGTGGACATCGGTGGTGTTGATGGGCTTATACACATATCAGACCTTGCATGGCAAAAAATCAAACACCCTTCTGAAATAGTAAAAGAAGAACAAGAAGTAGAGGTTTTGGTTTTAAAAGTGGATAAGGACCGGGAGCGTATTTCTCTTGGTTTAAAACAGACCATGCCTAATCCATGGGATGATTTAGATAAAAAATATAAAATTGGTTCCATTATTGAAGGTAAAATTGTCAAGCTAGTAAGTTTTGGGGCCTTTGTAGAAGTTGAACCAGGCGTTGAAGGCCTTGTCCACATTTCCCAGATATCTCAAGAGCATATATCTAATCCGGCAGACGTTTTAAATGCAGGTGACATTGTAAAAGTAAAAATTATGGACATAAATACAGCGGAAAAGAGAATGAGCCTCAGTATAAAAGAAGCTCAGGAGATCCAGGAAAACAATCAAACCTATGAGAAACCCAAAGAAAACGGTGTAACCATTGGTGAAATGGTTGGAGATCTTTTTGATAAAAAATAAAATACTTCAAAATTATAT
>DUNY01000180.1 GCA_012839145.1 Thermoanaerobacterales bacterium | reverse complement strand
TGCCGCCTCTTCCGATTACCATTCCGGGTTTTGCAGTATTAATTGTTATTCTTATGCGATTTGCAGCTCTCTCTATCTCGATTCTTGAAATACCGGATGTATACAGCTTCTTCTTTGTATATTCCCTTATTTTAAAGTCTTCCAATAGCTGGTCGGCAAAATCCTTTTTTGAGTACCATCTTGAATCCCAATCTTTAATTATTCCAACTCTCAACCCATGAGGGTGTATTTTTTGACCCAAAATCTATCCCTCCTTTTCCTTAAGAATTATAGTAATATGGCTCGTCTTTTTGTGTATAGAGGTTGCCCGACCCTGTGCTCTCGGACGATATCTTTTAATTATAGGTCCTTGATCGGCATAGCACTCGGAAATATATAGGGCATCCCTATTCATGTCAAAGTTGTTTTCAGCATTGGCTGCCGCTGAATTGAGCAGTTTTTTCAGCGGATTAGAAGCCGCTTTTGGTGTAAACTTTAGTATCGTTAAGGCTTCCGCCACTTGTTTTCCTCGAATGAGGTCTAAAACTATCCTCACTTTTCGGGGTGCGATTCTCACATATCTGGCCTTTGCCCTCGCTTCCAACTTATATACCTCCTTTGCAAGGTTATCATATCTTTAATTAACGTTAAACACTTTATTTAAGTGCTGTGGATTTTTCCGTGTGGGACCCATGTCCTCTAAAGGTTCTTGTAGGTGCAAATTCGCCCAATTTATGTCCGACCATATCTTCAGTTATATAAATTGGAACGTGTTTTCTGCCGTCATGAACTGCTATGGTGTGTCCCACCATCTCGGGAAATATAGTGGAAGCCCTTGACCAGGTCTTGATAACCTTCTTATCCCTCTTTTGATTCATTTCATTGATTTTCTCTAAAAGTTTTTTATCAACGAAGGGTCCTTTTTTTGTTGAACGACTCATAAGCTTACCTCCCTTCTACTTGCGGCGCTTGACAATATATTTATCTGAAGCCTTGTTTTTCTTCCTGGTCTTATATCCAAGTGTGGGTTTACCCCAAGGTGTAACAGGACTCTTTCGACCAATAGGTGACTTTCCTTCACCACCGCCGTGTGGATGATCCACCGGATTCATAACAACACCGCGAACATGGGGTCTTTTATTCATCCAACGGGTCCTGCCCGCCTTACCTACAGAAATGTTTTCATGTTCGATATTGCCAACCTGACCTATTGTAGCCCGGCAATTTTCCGACACCATGCGCATTTCGCCTGAAGGCAATCTCAATGTTACCATGCCGCTCTCTTTTGCCATAAGTTGAGCTGATGCACCGGCAGACCTTACCATCTGTCCGCCCTTGCCTGGTGAAAGCTCAATATTATGAACCGTAGTACCTACCGGTATATGTGCTAAATTAAGAGCATTCCCGGGTTTAATATCTGCATTTTCCCCGGATTGTACCGTATCCCCAACAGAAATACCGGCCGGTGCTAAAATATACCTCTTTTCTCCATCGGCATAAGCTAAAAGTGCGATATATGCGGTACGATTAGGATCATACTCGATGGCTGTAACTTTAGCTGGTACACCGTCTTTATCCCTTTTAAAGTCGATGATTCTATATTTACGCTTGTGGCCACCGCCGCGATGTCTAATGGTTATTCTGCCCTGCGTGTTGCGGCCGGCTTTGTTCTTTATTATTTCCACCAGTGACCGCTCAGGCTCCTTTTTGGTTAGTTCCTCAAAGGATGGAACATTCATAAACCTGCGGCCCGGGGTCGTCGGCTTAAATTTTTTTATAGCCACGTTATTCCCTCCTTCTCTGTATCAAAACCCTTTCATCAATCAAATTACAGGGCTTCGAAAAACTCGATGGTTTTGCTGTCATCGGTTAAAGTAATTATGGCTTTCTTCCAATCAGGTCGTTTGCCTTCAAATCTGCCCATTCTTTTCATTTTACCTCTCATATTGACGGTGTTAACCTTGGCAACTTTTACTCCAAAAATTGATTCCAATGCATTTTTTATTTCAGTTTTGTTTGATCTTCTATCAACTACAAAGACATATTTTTTTTCTTGCTGCATATCCATGCTTTTTTCCGTAATCCAAGGGCGAATTATGATGTCATGCGGATTTTTCATCCTGCATACACCTCCTCCACCCGCCTGGCTGCCTCTTTTGTCATAATCAAGTTGTCATGGTCCAAGATGTCGTACACATTCAAAGTGTTCACATATGTGGCCTTGACCCCCGGAAGGTTCCGTGCGGATTTTTCTATATTCTTGTCTTTTGTAGCCATTACTATAAGAGATTTTTTATCAGCTTTTAAGTTTTTCAAGATAGAAACCATCTCTTTTGTTTTAGGCGCTTCCATTGATAAACTGTCAAGCAAAATAAGTTCATTCTCTACGATTTTTGCACTGAGTGCTGATTTTAATGCAAATCTCTTCAACTTCTTAGGCATGGTAGTCTTAAAGGAGCGAGGTTTTGGTCCGAAGGTTACGCCACCTTTTCTCCACAAAGGTGACCTAATACTGCCGTGTCGAGCTCTTCCCGTGCCTTTCTGCCGCCAGGGTTTTCGTCCGCCACCGGCTACCTCGGCCCGAGTCAAGGTGTTCGCAGTTCCTTGCCTTTGGTTTGCCAAATAGTTGACCATTGCCCGATGCAGTATATCGGGTCTCACTTCGGTGCCAAATACATCGTCGGAAAGCTCAATTTC
>DUNY01000120.1 GCA_012839145.1 Thermoanaerobacterales bacterium | reverse complement strand
GTATGCTTGACCTGCATCGGCAGGTGTAATAATTTTAACTCCGGGGATGGCACGCATTATTCCTACATCTTCATAAAACTGATGAGTAACCCCTTCCCGCTCGCCGCCAAGCATGCCGCCGTTTAAACCAACAAATTTTACATCAAGCCCAGGATATGCTACAAAAGTGCGAATTTGTTCACAGGCGCGCATAGTCAAAAAACCTGCATAAGTGAAAACCAAGGGCCGCATACCTGCAGCAGCTAAACCGGCAGCTACCAAAACAGAATTCTGCTCAGCTATACCAACCTCAATCAATCTGTCCGGAAATTTTTTCACAAACGGAACAGCACGAGCCGCTAAGACAGAATCCGGTGACACTATAACAATACGCTCATCATGCTCAGCTAATTCTATAATAGCATGCATAACTGCTTCACGTGTACTTTTTATACTAATACTCATTATTACATGCCACCTTTCAAAGCTTCTCTGGCAATTTCGACCTCTTCTGCGGTCGGCGTCTTTTTATGCCAAGCATTATTGTTTTCCATATAAGGAATATTCTTGCCTTTAACAGTTTTGCATTCTATATATGAAGGTTTATCTTTAACTGCTTTAGCATTTGCTATTGCTTCTTTTATGGAATCAATATTGTGTCCGTCAATGGTCTGCACATGCCAATGGAAGTTTCTCCATTTATCTGCTGTGGGATAAAGGGAACTGAGCTCTGTAACCTTGCCTCCGGACTGATTGTTGTTGCAATCACCAAAAACAATCAGATTGCCCACCTTATGTTTGGCAGCAGCCATTGCCGCTTCCCAGATAACTCCTTCCTGCTGTTCACCATCTCCGATAATAACATAAATATAATTGTTTATATCCTGCATTTTGCATCCAAGTGCCATGCCAAGTCCGATACCGACACCGTTGCCAAGAGAACCGGATGTCATATCTACACCGGGAGTTTTGTGCATATCAGGATGCCCTTGAAGAGAGCCCTCCAACATGCGCAATTTTTTCAGCTCCTCCATCTCAAAATAACCTTTACGAGCAAGAGCAGCATACATAATGGGGCAGGCGTGGCCTTTTGAAAGTATGAATCTATCACGTTCTGCCCATTGGGGTTTTTTAGGATTAATGTTCATTTCTTCAAAATACAGTACAGCTATAATCTCTGCTATAGACATACAGGGCCCCGGGTGCCCGTCTTTAACTGCATGTACTGTTTCTACTACATCCAGGCGAAGCCTATTTGCTATACGCTGCAGCTCCGTATTTGTCATAATTGCTTCCTCCTAATCAATCTTTATGTAAAAACTCCAAACTATTCCAAACATCATTAAAATACTTATATGGATCATCAGCCCTGCAAAGAACTTCAAGCCCAATGCGCAAGGTCTCTCCATCTTTATACAAAGCTTTCAGACCTTCAAACAAAGATGCTAATGCAGGCACTGTCCATTCAGTATCTTGATATTCATATCCCAAATGTTTATCTCCGTATAGTGGGCTTTGCTCATCTTTTATGAAACAATTTGCAAAATGTATATGGTTGCAATAAGGTTTAACTGCGGTCAATGCTTCTAAGAAATCCTCACCTTCCTCGACAGTATGTGCAGTGTCCATGGTGAGCTCCAAAGGAAGACCTTCTGCATGCATTTGCTGAAGAAAATTTAACGTACGTTTATACGGACCGATCAACTGGCAGGCATCCATTTTGCTGTCACAAGGTTCCATTAAAAGACGTAGCTTATAATTCTTTTTATTTGCATAGTCAAACAGCTCTCCAACCGATTTAGCTAATGCATCAAGGCCCTTCTCCACACTGTTTCCAATATGACCCGAATTCATCATCAGCTCTGTCATACCATTGGCCTGAGCCTCATCAATACAATTTTTAAACAGCTTTACCGCCGCAATTCTTCCATCCTCATTTTCATCACAAAGGTGCAGTTTTTTCTCCTTAGAGGGTATGACTGCTATATATACACCGTTTAATCCTGTATCACTGAGTATATTTCCAATCTTATCACGTCCATCACCGTCATGATAAAATTCAATACAGTCCATTCCTTTTTCAGAAAGGAAATGGGCCATACGGGTGAACTCCTCAATACTTTTGCGAGATTTGGGGAAAAACAAAGTTGTACAAACACTATTTATTAGTTTCATTTTTTGCCTCCTTTACTAAATCAAACTTGCAGGCCATAAAATTAAACCTGGGAATATTATTAATATAATAATACAGATAATGGTAGCCAGTATAAATGGCAGCAATGCCTTCGTGGCAGAGCCCATATCAAGTTTCGCTAAATCACATGCTACATACAGACACATACCTACAGGAGGAGTAACAAGGCCAACTCCGCAACAAATAACTACCAATACACAAAACAGTGTAGGATCAATGCCTACCGCCTGAATGACCGGATACAAAACCGGCATAAGCAGCGTAATCGTCGCATTAACCTCCATAAATGTGGTTACAAGCAATATTATTAACAGAGTAATTAGAAGTATAACTGTTGGGTTTGTTGAAATGGAAAGCAGTAGATCTTTGACGAATATATGAAATCCGGCTGTAGTCAAAAGCTTTGTAAATAAAGCAGCCGTGCCAACTATAATAAATATTTTACCACTAGTCTTAGCAGTATCTCTCATGGCACCTTTAACATCATCCCAATTCAACTCTTTGTACACTATACCACCAACAATCAAGCCATATATAACTGCAATAACGCCAGCCTCGGTGGGGGAAACCACACCGCTCATAATCGATCCGATAATAACAAACGGCATCAAAAGTGCCCAAAAGGATTCTTTAAAGGTCTTAATTATGT
>DUNY01000006.1 GCA_012839145.1 Thermoanaerobacterales bacterium | reverse complement strand
TTGCTACAAAGCTCAAACTTTACGGTATGACACATACAGGTCACAAGGTGCCCCTTTGCTATCCTTATGCTGTGAAATGTAATGTTTTATATGATAAACCTGTAGGATTTGACCCTAAAACCTTAAACTTTAAGGCAGTGGATTCTGGCACTGCAGAGATTCAGGTTAAGGTGGGAGAAACCTTGCAAACTTTTCCTATTCAGATTAGCGATATATCGGTTGTAGTAAATGGACGAGAAGTCCATTTTCCCGATCAGGTGCCTTATATCAATAAAGATAATAGAACTATGGTTCCGGTAAGGTTTGTATCTGAAAGCCTAGGCGCTAAGGTAGACTGGGATAATAATAACCGAATGGTTATAATTGAAAAGGACAACACAGTTGTAAAACTTAAAATTGGTGAAAATAAGGCTAATGTCAATGGCAAAACTATTTCATTTGATACAAATGCCATATTACAAAATGACAGGACAATAGTACCTGTAAGGTTTATCAGCGAAGCTCTTCGGGCAAAAGTGAGCTGGAACCAGGAAACCAAAACAGTGGAAATTGAATATTAAGTAGCAAAAGCCCCTTGTTTTTTTAGAAAAGCAAGGGGCTTTTTGAATGTGTGCCTAAGTTTATCCTAAAAGTTTTTTAAGGTTTTGTCATATTCTCCGATATTTCGAAGTAAAATACCATCTTTGTAATACTGCCATGTTATTATGCACTTCATATTAACACTGGCTTCAAAAATTCTTGTTGTCCCACGAATCTTTTCTGATCTAAGGGAAGAATGCATAGGGTTTTCTACCATAATCATAAGCTTTTGTTTAGCTGCTGTCTTTGTGTCGTCAAGTTTTTTATAACTCTCTTTAAATAGCTTAGAACGATATATCTTCATTTATCCAAATCCTCGTGAAACTCATCAATATCATTAAACTACCGGTCTCATTATAATCTTATCTCCATCTAACTCTATTTCAACTTAGTCACCTTTTTTTAAATTCAGTTTTCTTACTATGGGAGCTGGTATGGTTATCTAAAAAATGATAAATACCATGGTGGCGTATAATTGTATCGAGAAAAAGCACCAACCCTATCGGATTGGTGCTTTGTATAAACTTTAGGCCGTTCTCCTTTTACATCTCTGCCAGTTTTTTATATGTTTCGTAGCGTTCTTGAGCATCATTTGCTGCTTTATCGAAAAGTTTTTCAGCTCTTTCGGGGAAGGTTTTTGTGAGGGAAGAATAGCGAACTTCGCCCATCAAGAACTCTTTAAAGTCTGCTGAAGGCTCTTTTGAATCCAGGATGAACGGATTCTTGCCTTCTTCTTTAAGCAGCGGATTGTACCTATATAGATGCCAGTAACCGGCTTCCACAGCTTGCTTTTGCCGTAGCTGGCTTGTGCCCATACCTGTTCTTATTCCGTGATTAATACATGGTGCATAAGCAATAATCAGGGATGGTCCGGGGTAGCTTTCAGCTTCGATCATGGCTTTGATAAGCTGGTTCTGATTAGCTCCCATTGCAACCTGAGCTACATATACATAACCATAGCTCATGGCAATCCGACCTAAGTCTTTTTTCTTTGTATTCTTACCTGCAGCGGCAAATTGAGCTACAGCGGCAGTTGGTGTGGCTTTAGATGATTGTCCGCCGGTGTTTGAATACACTTCGGTATCAAAGACAAGAACATTTACATCTTCACCTGATGCCAATACATGGTCAAGGCCGCCGAAACCAATATCATAAGCCCATCCGTCGCCACCGAAAATCCACTGAGATTTTTTCACTAGATACTCTTTCATATCCAGGATTTCGGCTAGGATAGCTTTTAACTTGTCGTCATTTGTTTCGTATTTTTCCAACATGGGAACGATGGTAAGAGCTGCCTGCTTAGTGGTCCGAGCATCGTTCATGTTATCAAGCCATAATTTGAATGCATCTTTCATTTCTGCCGGCAGTTCTAACTCCAGAGCTCCTTTCATAATTGAAGCCAATTTTTCCCGTGTATGCTTAACTGCCAAATACATTCCCAGACCGAACTCAGCATTGTCCTCAAACAATGAGTTTGCCCAAGAGGGACCGTGTCCGTCCTTATTAGTGCAATATGGTGTTGACGGTGCACTGCCTCCCCAGATGGAAGAACAGCCGGTAGCATTGGCAATCATCATTCTGTCTCCGAATAACTGTGTAGTTAATTTTGCATAGGGAGTCTCCCCACAGCCTGCACAAGCACCGGAGAACTCCAGTAGCGGTTGCTCAAACTGGCTACCCTTGACGGTTTCAATATTCATTGGGTTATCTTTGGCAGAAAGATTTATCGCATAATCCCAGTAAGGAATCTGATGAGACTGACTTTCCAGGGGTTTCATAATCAGTGACTTTTGCTTGGAGGGGCATGTATTTGCACATACTCCGCAACCGGTGCAATCTAAAGGACTTACCTGAATACGGAAGTTTAAGCC
>DUNY01000209.1 GCA_012839145.1 Thermoanaerobacterales bacterium | reverse complement strand
ACTTAGAATCCGAGCTTCCCCGAGAAACGCCTGTCTATTGGTTCACTGCAGCGGATGAAGCTCCTGCTGTAGGTTTTAGACGTTTATGTCGGGAGATTGACAAAATTGACGGAAATGCAGGTAAACGTCTCCTGAAAAATGAACTCCCAAACTCCGCTACTATCGGTGAGGCAGTGGATGCTCTAAGGTCTATTCGATGTACGCACGAAACCTATCTTGTCATAGATAATTATCAGTTTATACAGGATGCATTGTCTCCTGCCTTTTTTAACGCTCTATTAGAGCATGGTGGTAAAGGCCTTCATATTATTGTCGTGACACAAATGCTCAAGCGAAATATGCTTGCTGTTATTGTCGGTCATGGATTTTTACATATTACCACTTCCGACTTACGGTTAAATGCTGAAGATATACGCCGTTATTATGCCCTTGCCGGTGTGAACATTGCCCCGGTGGAGGCGCAGGGCGTTGAGCGCTATACTGAAGGCTGGATCATTGCAGTTTATTTGCAACTCTGCGCTTTCCGGGAAACGGGGACTCTTTCCGATGCGCCTGGAGTGTTGGCACTTATGGAGCATTTAGTATGGGATGTGCTGACTGAAGAGCAGAAAACGTTTCTTTTGTATCTGTCACCCTTTGAGATGGTCACCGTACAGCAGGCCTGTGCTCTTATCGGCTGCAGCACATTGCCGGAATACGCACTGGATGCCCTTGCAAGTCCGTTTATTCGTTATAATTCGACTGAGCGGATGTATGAGCTGCACGGTATTCTGTCAGAGTTGCTTATACAAAAACGTCAGGAGCGCGGAGCCGTATTTGAAAGTGAATGCCTGCTGCGGGCGGGAGATTTTTGTAAAGACGAGGATAAAACTGTCGAGGCACTGGGCTACTATATGCAAATCAGAGACTATGATCGGATGCTATCTCTTGACCTTTCCCATATGACTCTTGAGACAATAAACGGTGCTCCTTTTATTAAATTGGCTCTTGATATCGCCAAGAATTGCCCGCAGGACGTGAAGAAGGCGCAAACTCTGAACATGCTCAGAGTTGCCTGGGTGCTCCTTACTTTTGGGATGAACAATGAGTTTGATGCGCTTATGGATGAATTGCATGCAATGCTTGATAACGGTGGTCAAGTATTGCCCTGCGGTTCTGTTCCGGATTCCGGTTCGCAAATCTTGGGCGAGTGGATGCTGCTTTCTTCGTTCAGGAGTTTTCCCCGACTAAAGGAGATGACATCCATTCTTAGGCGAGCCGCGGCGCTCCTAGGAGACCGATGCTCTCAAGTAATCCTTCCTACCTCACTTTGGTGTTTCGGCAACTATTCTCCTTTGACTGAGTTTTACACTTTGCCCGGTGAGGCCGATCGCGAGGCTGAGGCGCTGGAAGAGTATATCGCCATCTATTCGCGTCTTACGAATGGTCACGGAACCGGTGCTGATGCGCTTTTTCGCGCCGAACTGGCTTATCAACGGGGAGACTTGCCTGATGCGGAAATACTTGCCTATAAGGCGGCGTTCCTTGCTGAAAGCAAGCAGCAGAGTGTAGTCCAGCTGGGTGCGGCCATTTTGCTGGCCCACATTGCGCTGCACAAGGCGGATACAGCCGGTTGGGAACGTGCTCACGCCTCAATGGAAAGGGCAGCTTCTTTTGACGGACAGGAAACTACAGTCATCCGGGCACTTTTGGATATTGTCCGGGGTGTTATACTAAATGAATTTCAGGACCTGACTGGTATCGCTGATTGGCTGCAAAAAGCAGATTTTGCAGAACGATGCTTGCCGCCCGCCATGACCCTCAGCGCGTGGTTCGTGCACCTGAGTTTTCTTATGCATCAAGGCGAGTATGCGAAGGTTATAGGAACGGTACAGGCCATACGGCCACCGGGGGGATTTGTGGCTCCATACTGTGATCTTTTTGCATGTTTTCTTTTGGCCGTAAGCCATACGGCTTTAGGCAACCATGTTCAGGCTGCTGAGTTTATGGAACATGCTGCTCGAAGAGCTCTTCCTGACGGATTGGTGTCTCCCTTTGCCGCTTATTCCGGGTTACTTCAAAAATTGGTTAATGAGGTCATTGAGCGAGACCATCCCGAGCTTTTGCTCAAATTTAGATCTGTCCGGAAACGATTTTCAGAAGGCTGGTTTACACTGCGTGACGTATTTTACCGAGGCGAGTTGCCGCCTGATCTTACCGAACGGGAGTATGAGGTGGCGAAATTGGCAGCGGAGGGTCTGCGAAACAGCGAAATTGCTAAAAAACTAGTTGTGACCGAGAGCACGGTGCGTACACATCTACGTGCAATATTTCAAAAACTTCAAATCGACCGCCGCGCAAAGCTGGCTGAAAAGCTGAAATAAAAACTTTTTCAAAAGATCGTCTATTCAGACGATGCGCAATACAAAATCCCATCTTATAGTAGAACTATAGGATGGGATTTTTTCTATTTGTTGGTGAAAGGGGGCATGTGTATGAGCTATATAAAAACAGTAGTACCTATGAAGGACTATCGGCTGTTGATGGAAATGAAGGGGGGAAGCACTGTTATAGTAGACATTTCCTGCAAGTTGCACGCCATGAAATACGCTGAGCTTGCTGATGAAGAATTCTTCAAAACCGCCACAACCGACGGCGATTATGTTATCTGGGGCGGTGGGCGTCTGCGCCTGACAGTTAATGAACTTATGGAGGTGGTTTTATTAGGATGATATAAAACCATTCCCTACTTACAAAAACCATGGTATGAGGATGCCAAGATTGTCATCGCTATGTAAGTGTTTTTTTGTCATCCTGAGGACGAAGTCCGAAGGATCTTAAGACTCTTTGCTATGCTCAGAGTGACACTTACGTTCACCGTGGTGTGGGTAACACGTGGACAATTTTGAGCGAAGCGAAGGATCTAAGACTCTTCACTGCGTTCAGAGTGACATAAAACAGGGTTCGAAGTGACATAAAACATAGATTGGTAGGTCTTAACACAGTCTGTCATGACTGTTAATAAGTAAGGAGGTTAAGAACGGTGTATAAATTTTCACGTAAAATTGCATTGATGTTAATTATTGCAATGATTTTTTCCTTCATGGCTGCAATGAAAATTCCTGTTTTTGCACCTGCTTATGCAATGGAAGAACAGTCTGCCAATAAGGATAAATTCGGCATCACGATGACACCGCCGTCAGATTTTAACAAAGATGATGGTAAAAATCCTTATGGCAAAGGAAAATTCAATTTAAATCCTATTTCTGAGCTTCATGTAATGAAGTCTTATCAAGAGAGCAAAAACGACTCCCACCAAAGCAGCATTTGGTATGACTCAATTGGATTAGGTAAAAGCCCTATGATCGGTGGTGACCCTCACACGTGTTATGAACACCCTACGCAGCATTATGTAGATATGTTAAACCATGTGGCATTTGATCCGTATGGGACAGGAAAAGATGATCATGTTGCTTGTATAGGCATGCAGGTAACAGACCCCAAAAATAAAAGAATCGGCAAGGATAATGACAGCTTAGTATTATACGCAGCCAAATTAACAAATGGAAATAACATAATAAATCCTACACGTTATGACTCAGGTAATCATGACTATTTTTCTGCCGTTAATCAACAATGGGAGGCAGCAAATATTTTAGCAATTACGGCTGGAGATTATGATGGTGATGGAAAAGACACTGTTGTATTTTATGAGGCCGGTCGGAGCAGAAGACTAATACATGAGGAAGGAGTAAATGGAAACCAATGGTCGTGGGGCGGGACTGTCGTAGATTTAAATTCAGAGCTGACCAATGCCACAAGTTATTTCGACTCTGAGAATAAGGACTTAGTAAAGAGAAGCATGACATTGGTTCAAATGGTAAGCGGAGATGTTGACAGGGACGGAAAGGATGAGTTGATTGTTTTAGCAGGATGGGGAAATATAAAGGACAATAACAATTCAAAAAAATTTGTAGATAGAGCATTCCATATATTTATTTTTAAAAAGATTGACAATAAGTGGCAAAAAATTTTCTGCCAAAAACTTCAGTATGACGATGGAACAAACAATATAATGATGAGATATGCAGGGGCGGCAATCGGTGATATAAACGGAGACAATATGCCTGAAATTGTTATAGGAGGTTATAAAACTGTAGTTAATAAAGGTGCAACAGAATGGCAACATGGAGATAATGATGTAGCGAAAGATAAATTCCTAATTAAGGTTATCAGGTATAATACTAAAACCAAGACATTTGATTATGGGGATGATGCTTTCCTTGAAGTTAATTCTAATGAATTAATTAAGGATGGAATGTATACTGACAAGAATATGGCAATGCAGTCACCGGTATCAATTGAATGTGTTGCACTTAATGGTTACGGACAGCCTAAGGATGTTTTCCTGGAAGGAACTATCTATAAGGGAACTTATCTTACCGGCACAGAGGGTAACTATCCTTATACTCCTCATACACAAGCAGTTAATGGGATCGGTGGGGCTATAATTAATAATGTTTACATAGAGGATGTTGTCGTTGGTAATTTTGACGGAAATACTTACGGTAGGGAACAGGTAATGTATTCAACTGTCTATCACCACCAATCTACAACAAGATATTATTTCCGTTTAAACTCTATAGGCCTAAACTCGGATGGCACATTTTATCATGCATCGGATGACAACATAGGCATGAACAACCGCACCATGGACGAAAATATGTATGTTTCAATTGCGGCAGTTGATGCTGATGATGATGGAACAATAGGTTATTATGAATCAAAGGAGTTTGTTTATACAGATCCTGATGTCATGGCCATTTTGCAGTCTTCTCCATATTTTAAGGAGCTAGATTCGTTAGACAGCGGGTATTCTTCTTCAGGCAGTACCTCCTTTGGAACTGCAAAAGGAAGCGAAATAGGTTCCGGCGGTTGTACAACCGCTACTGCCGGAGTCTATGTAGCAGTTGAAATAGGTAAAGATTTAGGTCCTAAATTTGAAGTTGAAGCATCAGCTACATTTGATTGGGAAAAGGAATATGAAGAAGCGAAAAGCGTTGAGTATAGTATTGAATTTACGGGTGACAGCGGAGACGATTATGTAGTAATGTACCGCACTCCGGTTATTCTGTATCACTACAAGGTATATGATCCGAGCGTAAGACAATATAAACCTATGGTGGTAGGTATTTCAGGGGAACCTGTAAACAGTATAATTACAGTAGAAGAATACAACGAAATGGTAGATGGCGATCCAGAGTATGAACCAATCGGCGAGAGCATTTTGCCTTCAACGCCGGGAGAACCGGGAACGTACTATAGAGACAAAAATTCACTTAAAAATTTTACAGGCTTTGGTCAGACGAACAGTTTGTCAACAGGGCAATCAAGCATAGGCCAATCATTTACAGCAGGAAGCAGCAGCTCTGTTTCTCAATCATATCAAGTCGGCTGGGAGTTAAAGTTGGGCGGAGGATGGGCCTGGCCTGCAGCAAATGTGACCGCAGGAGTAACAGTCGGTCATGGAAAAGGCTGGACTAAATCAGAGGTAAACTATGAAACTATAACAAAGACAGGGTCTGTATATAACAGGCCGGAAGGAGCGGACCAGTATAACTTTAACTGGGAATTTGGAACATGGACGGTTGAATTGAATGAAAAAGAGATACCGATGCTGGGATACATCATATTTGATTATAGTGCGCCTCCCAGCATACCTGAAATAGAAGTTACAGATATTACCGACAATTCGGTTAAACTCGAATGGAGTCCTGTTACGAGGCCGGCTGAGGAATATCTGATTTATTTGTATAATGAAAGTGCTCCCATTGGTATGGAATATACACTTGTAGGGAAGGTAAATGGAAGCAAGAGAGAATTTATCCATACAGGTCTAAATGAAAATACAATTTATCAATATGCACTAGTGGCAAAAGAGGGAAATATGAGTTCTGCTTATAGCACATTAGTTACGGTAAGCACTACATCAATGGGATATTCACCGGTTATAGTTAAAAATCCTTCAAATGTTTCGGTTTCGGCAGGAGACACAGCTGTTTTCACCATCAATGCATTGCCGTCAGCAGGTGCGGGATACGGAATTTCATATCAGTGGCAGGAGAAGGATGGAGTAAAATGGAACCCAATCCAGGGAAGTAATTCAAGCAAGCTTACTTTATATAATGTTACCAAAGACATGGATGGAAATAAATATCGATGTATCGTTTCACAATGGCACGATGGCGTGTTTGCTTATACCTATTCAGATGCTGCAGAATTGATTGTTGGAAAAGCAGAATCAAATGTAAATTTAAATATCTATAACAGTTCAGATACAGCAATAAATACAGGAACTGCTAATTATGTTGTTCCAATAGAAAGTACGGTAAATGTAAAAGTGCCTCGTAAAATAAATGTGATAATTAGCGGCGGAGAACCAGAAGAATATACAGAATATCAGGAGATTGACACGGAAAACTACATTTACTTAGGAAGTGGTGGATATTACCAATTTCCCGATCTGTCAGGTAGTGACATTGATGGTTATATAGCTGGTTCTAAAACAAAACTAACTGTACCTGATAAATATTTTTCAACAACTGATCTGTTATTAGATGATCCGTCATCAGGCAAAATCGATTTTGACTATTATACTATGCAAGCCGGTAAGCCTTTAATTAAAACCGTTAAAGCAGGAGATGCTGATATAAATTACATTGTATATACAGCTCAAAAGACAGATAATTCTACAGTAGTAGATCAGGTATATCGTGACAGTGAAGGTACATATTACAGCAGCGTTGATAGCCCAGACGGACCGGTAGAATTTAATGGTGAAGGTTATACCTACAAAATTAAATTAACTACGGATGAAGCCGATGAAATCATAACCACCGAAACAATTGATGAAAAAACATATGATATATTTACGGATAATGATGGAAATAGGATATATGGTTTAAATGATGATGTTGATGAAATATATAATTATTATTACTACAATTCAGAACCAACACTTACTCCAATATATCTGATTGTTCCATATTTGTTCGAAGGCACGGATATTAATTCGAACAACTTGACTCAGGTAATGGTCAATGGGACTGAAATTGTTACGAGTTATGTTACAGAGTCAGGTGATGAGGTAACCATAAAGGCTCATATTGGTACTGGAAGTACAGGCAAGATAATTTCCGGAACAGTAATATTCCAAATTATAAACAATAAAACAGGAAGTGTAACAAGTAAAATATCTGATTTAGATGCTGACGGAATAGCCACTATAAAATGGATACCTTCATCTACGGGGAATTACACTATTACTGCTATTTACAGTGGGAGTGAATCTTTAAAGGGTTCAAGCAGCAGCATAGATTTTTATGCTGTTGACCCAAATACACCAAGTTCGTTTTATCTGCTGGATGCACAAGATGCCGTATATGGAGATACAGTTACCATAAATATTCTTAAAGCTACGACAGCCGAAGAGAATACAACAACAGAAGTTATCGATGCAGGATCTGGAATTTCCGCAGCTTACAAGGTTATAAATACAGATGGTGATACGACTGATTTATCAAGTAATGAATTTAGAGCTACAGAGCCGGGAACATATCTACTAACAGCAGAAATTGGAACAGAAGATAAAATAACTATTACTAAAATTGTTATAGTTTCTAAAAGACCTATCACAGTTACAGCTCCAACCGGAACATATCCTGTTACGGCAACCGATAAAACTATTGGTGATTTAACTGTAAGCTATACCGGGAATCCGGAAAAAGAAGGATTAGTCCAGGGTGATTCATTAAATAATGCAGTAAATGTAGAGTGCAGCATGGAAAACAGCTCAGGAACCGGTCAATATCCTGTTTTGCTGAGATTTACTGCTTCATCTGAAGACTTGTTGAAGAAGTATATTGTTACATTAGTAAACGGTATATACACAGTTACAGGAGACAGCTATTTAGTTCAATTCTCTTCAGGTTCTAACGGAAGGTTAAGAGGCCTTGAGGGTGATAATAAAATAGAAATGACAAGCGGTGACTTGATTTCAAGTGGTAGAGAGCTAACCTTTATTGCTATGCCAGATGAGGGTTTTACTGTTGACTACTGACATTAAACGGTGAAAAGTTAATTGGGTATATTGCTAATACTTATGTGATTGACAGCTTAAACGACCAAATAAATATAAGTGTTTATTTTAAACCTGTAACAAGCAACATAAACTTTAGCGCCGGACTTAATGGCTCTATAACGGCAAAATTTACGGATGGAACAGGTCAAGAAGTTCTTTCTCCTGTTAATTTAGATGAAAGTAAAAGTTTATATCTCACAGCTGTTCCAAATGAGGGTTATGTTGTAAAACAGTGGATATTAACAAGAAACAATAAAAGTGCGGTACAAAAATACGATGATGGCAAAACGGTATACTCAGAAGAGGATTTTATACTTGAAGATATGAGTATGCCGGCCAGTATAATTGTAGAATTTGAAGAAGAAAGATTGTTAAATATAAATGCAGCGGTGATAAATGATGGGGGGACACCTGCAGTTGGAAGCAGTATGACAGTAAACGGAAATAAATACAGCCCCAGCCCAGGTCAGGCTATAAATGGTTCTACCGTGAACTTTGAAGTAATAAAAGGCGACGGGGCAATGGTTAAGGAGTGGAGATTGTATGAAGGAGATACATTTACAGTGCTGCAGGGAAATAATGATAAATATACAATAAGAAATCTTCAAAAAAATTATGACATACGTGTTGTAATGACCAATGCCCAATATTATCCGCTCCATTTTGAAGCACAAGATGAAAATGGTAACAAAGTGACAACCGCTTCTGTATCTGCAATGTGGGTTAAAGGCAAAGATGAAGTCCAACTGAATAACGGTGAAAGCTATCCAGGGTTTATAACTATTGACTTCGAAACAACAATTCCCGTTGACTATGAGTTTGTGGGATGGAAAATAAAATTTGGAAATGGAGACTTTAAAAATATACCAGGTACAAATTTAAATTATCATTTAGATAATTTAAACCAAGAAACTACAGTTATTGTTGAGCTTTCAAAAAAGCCTAAAATATCATTTAAAGGTGACAGCCATTCTGAAATAGAAGCCTATTATGAGTTTAACAGTGATGATGGGGATTTTATAGATGGCAGTTATGTTTATAAAGGAACTGACATAACATTTACTGTTTCCCCGGATAAAGGCTATGAAATAGATCACTGGTTAATAAATGGTGTACAGTCACTTGGTATTTCTGTTGAAAACAGTGATGACCAGACTTTTACAATTGAAAATATCACAAATGATATATCAATAGAAGTAAAATGTAAAGAAATTCCTGAATATGATATAGATTATTCTGTATTTGATACTAACGGGCCTGAAGATGGAGGATTAAATGGCTCAGTTTCAATAAACGTTGAAAGAAAGGGTATGAGGAGTTACAAAGACTCTCAAGAAGCAACATCAGAAGGTTCAATCACGGCATACCGCGATTCATCCGTTACATTGAATGCTGAAGCTGATGAAGGATATAGAGTTCAGTATTGGAAAGTTGACGGCAGCATTGTAAGAGAAAATGGAACAAATATAAAATCAAGTTCATATACCTTCAGCAATTTAAAAGATAATCATACGGTATCTGTACAATTTGAAAAAATCGGAACAGATTCAACCTATGGATACATTGGAGATACCGGAAGCGGTACAATAACAGGAACTGTCGGAGGTTTACCTGTTGATGAAAGCTTCATTCTTTTAAAAGATGCAACTGTTGTTTTGACAGCTTTTCCATCATCAGGTTACAAAATTGATAAATGGACGGAAAATGGCAATGATGTGGCTGAATCAACAAATACATATTCATATACATCAATAGATGGATTAGGAGTCGATATAAGGGTTCATTTTGTGCAGGTAGATTATGAAATAAAATTTGGTGCTGACAACAATGGTTCAGTTACAGCAGCTGTAAACGGAAGTTCAATAGGAGCTAGTCCGTCACAAATCAGAGGCGGTACAGAAATAACATTCACTGCAGTCCCTAATCAAGGCTATACCCTTGACAGGTGGGAAGTAGATGGAGTTATAGCTGCAGGAGAAACCGGAAATGAATTTACATGGACTGTACCAAATGCATATTCCCAAAAAAGCTTTACCATAAAAGCATATTTTAAATCAGGAACATATAATGTAAGCTATGAGGCAGGGGATAATGGAATTGTAAGCGCAACTTTAAATGGAAATATCTTTGATTCAGGCAGTACAGCAGCAGGCAATCTAAAAATAATATTTACTGCAGTAGCAAATGAAGGATATGTTGTTGACAAATGGCTCGTAAACGATATTGAAGTTACAGGAGCATGCGGCAATGTTTACAACCATATAGTAAGAGGAAATGAAACTGTTAAAGTTGAATTTACCAGAATGGGTTATCCTATAACATTTAGTGCTAACACAGGAGGAACACTAACTGCAGAATCAGGTGGGAAAAACATATTAAGCGGCGCACCTGTTTCCGGAGGGAAATCTGTTAGTTTTACCGCATCAGCTAATGAAGGGTATTATATTAAAGCCTGGTATGTTGATAATGTTAAAATAATGGTTGGAGAAGTACCGTTTACAGGCGTTTTCTATGAGATACCATCTGTAACTAAGGCAGTAAATGTTCGAGTAGAATATGAAATTAATTCATATATGGTGAACTTCAGCTTAGGAACTGCATCAGAAGCAATGGGGAGCATAACTGCAAAGGTTGATGGGACTCAAGTGGTTGACGGCGGTATGGTAGGCTATGGCAAAACTATTGTATTTACCGTAACACCGCAAACCGGATATATTGTAAAGAGCCGGAATATAGACGGAAATATCATAGGTTCAGAAACAAATCCTTTAGAAGAAAACATATATACTCATATTGTAAAAGGAAATGTTACAGTAGAGGTAGATTTAATGCCGATACCATACTATGAAGTTACTTTTACTAAAGAAGGCAGCGGTACGGTTACCTCAAGCTTAGAAGGAACAAATTCATCATCAGTTATAAGGCATGGAAGTATTACCTTAACTGCAGAACATGGTCCATATTATATGTTTAAGGAATGGCAGATTGATGGGATAAAACAGGATGGCAAGAGCAATGTTATTACAATCAATGACATAAAGAAAAATATGACTGTAAAAGCAGTATTTGTTGAAGCAGTTTCCTACAAAGTAAGTATGGTTGTAGAAGGAGATGGAGGCACAATTTCGGCAAAGGACGACGGTGTAACTATTACTCATGAACCTGATGGTTATGTGCCTGTAGCAGGTGACAGTGAAGTAGTATTCACAGCTGCACCAAGCAGCGGAAATATGGTTAAGGAATGGAAGATTAACACAGTAACACAGCAGGAACTAGGAAACATTTTAACAATTCCCGAATTAAAGAAAGATGTAATAGTATCTGTATCATATGAACCCATAAAAATTCATAACATTAAAATTAATGAAACTGCGGGCGGAAGTATCAGTGTTATTTCCTATATACCTGAAGATTATAGAAGTGGAAAGAGCATTCGTGACCGTGGAAGTATAATATTTACAGTGACCCCAGATGAAGGTTATATTACGACTATGGCAGCAGTATACGGCTTAGAAGTAGATCCAACGTCAGAAAATAATGGTAATAAAATCTATACTGTCGATAATATTACCAGTGACATCGAAATATCAGCAGAATTTGAAAAAACTTCTTACAAAGTTACCTTTGCTCAGCAAAAAGGCGGCAGATTGACAGCTAAATTAGAAGATGGAACAACGGTTTCAAACGGAGATAGTTTGCCTGCAGGCAGCAAAGTTATTTTCAGCATCAGTTTAGAAAACAATTATGAAGTTGTCAAATGGAAGGTAAACGGTGCAGATGCAGCTAATACTTCAGCAAACTTTAGGGTTACTCTCTCAGGGAATACGAATGTAGCTGTTGTGCTTAAATACACAGGAGGCAGCGGTGACGATGATTCACCCGGCGGGGGCGGGGGTGGTGGCTCATCCGGAGATAAAGATTCCTGGGTGGAGAGT
>DUNY01000328.1 GCA_012839145.1 Thermoanaerobacterales bacterium | reverse complement strand
GATTTTGTTAAACTGGTGCAGTGTGTAAAGAAAAGAGAAATGGAGATTATAGATTCAACTTGACTAAACAGCATTTTTTGACAATAATATGGATAGAAAGTAACATAAGCGGTATATGCAAATAGTTATAGGAGCTTTGTGTAATGATAGAAATACAAATGGGGGCTGTAAAATGAGTTTTATTGTTGCCATAGTTGGAAGGCCAAATGTGGGAAAATCAACCCTTTTCAACAGGATAATAGGGAGAAGGATTTCCATTGTTGACGATAAACCCGGTGTAACTCGTGACAGGATATATGGTGAAAGCCAGTGGAACGGCAAGAGTTTTACACTAGTAGATACAGGAGGCATAGAACCATCGGCCAAAGAAGTAATACTGAATCAAATGAAACGTCAAGCGGATTTTGCCATCAATACCGCCGATCTAATTCTGTTTATGGTTGACGGAAAAGACGGAATGACTCCAGCTGACTCAGATGTGGCTCAACTTTTGAGAAAAAGCGGAAAACCGGTCTTGCTAGTTGTCAATAAAGTGGACAATTATGAAATTTCATCCTTTAATTACGAGTTTTACAAGTTTGGTTTCGGTGATCCGGTATATATTTCTGCGGTTCATGGATTAGCCATAGGGGATTTACTCGATATAATTACAGATTACATAGAGAAACCCCGTGCCTCTTCCGAAGATGAGGACATTATCAAAGTTGCTATTATAGGCAAGCCAAATGTGGGTAAATCCTCACTTATAAATGCAATTTTAGGGGAAGAAAGAGTTATTGTGAGTGACATCCCCGGAACTACTAGAGATGCAATTGACTCATATTTTGAAACTGATGGGGAAAAGATGCTTTTTATCGATACGGCAGGTCTTCGTAAAAAAAGCAAGATCAGTGAGGATGTGGAATTCTACAGCACTGTGCGTGCATTAGGCGCAATCGACCGTGCTGATGTGATATTAATGGTGTTGGATGCTTCTCAGAGTATTTCGGAACAAGATAAACGTATAGCTGGTATTGCTCACGATGCAGGAAAGGCAATAATAATCATCGTAAACAAATGGGATTTAATAGAGAAAGATACACATACTATGGCCGATTTCAATGAAAAAATAAGAACTGGATTCGCTTTTATACAGTATGCACCTGTTATACATATTTCAGCTAAGACAGGTCAAAGAGTTCAACGTATTTTTGAACTTATAAATTTAGTAATGAACAGCTATACTTTCAGGGTAAAGACAAGTGTGCTTAATGAACTTGTGAGAGAAGCCACTGCCGTATCGGAGCCACCTTCTATTAAGGGAAGGAAGTTGAAGATATTTTATGCCGTACAAACAGGAATAAAGCCACCAAACTTTGTTTTTTTTGTAAATGACATCAAACTTTTTCATTTTTCATATAAGAGGTATTTGGAAAATACTCTTCGTCAAACTTTTGGGTTTGAAGGAACTCCTATAATTATAAAACCCCGCCAAAAGAAAGGAAGTGATTGACTGTGATAAGAGTAGCGGTAATAGGTGCCGGAAGCTGGGGTACTGCTTTAGCTAATGTGACAGCCGAAAACGATGTTTGTACATATCTATGGGTTAGACGACGGGAATTAGCGGATGAGATAAGGGAAACACAGGAAAATAAACCTTATTTACCGGGCGTAAAACTCTCGCCTAAAATAGAAGTTTCCACAGATATTCAGAAAGTTGCGTCACTTGCTGACATCATTATAATAGCAGTACCGTCTCAAACGGTCAGACATATGGCAAGGAAAATCAATGGCTATTTAAAGAAAAATGCTATTGTTACCAGTGCTACAAAGGGTATTGAACTAAACAGCTTTAAACGTATGTCACAAATATTATCAGAGGAACTGCCCCAATGCAATCAAAATATTGTAGCTTTATCAGGACCCAGTCATGCCGAAGAGGTAATAAGGAATCTGCCGACTGCCGTCGTTGCCGCTTCTTCCAGGCAATCGGCGGCTGAGGTGGTTCAGGATGTTCTTATGAACTCTAATTTTAGAGTTTATACAAGCGCTGACATTATAGGAGCGGAGTTGGGTGGTGCTTTAAAAAACGTAATTGCCATTTGTGCGGGAATTTCCGATGGCCTTGGGTTTGGAGATAATACCCGGGCAGCCTTAATGACTCGAGGCATAGTTGAAATAACAAGACTTGGCATAAAACTTGGTGCATGTCCGGAAACTTTTTCAGGCCTCTCAGGGATTGGAGACCTCATTGTAACTTGTAACAGTCAATTTAGTCGTAATCGAAAAGCGGGTATTGATATAGGTCGGGGAAAGACAGTAAAAGAGGTTGTAGAATCAACCAATATGATCGTAGAAGGCATTAACACAGCTAAAGCAGCTTTTCAACTGGCAAAAAAGATAAAAATAGAAATGCCGATTACCGAACAGGCGTATTTAGTGCTTTTCGAAGGAAAAGATCCTGCAATTGCGGTTAATTCTCTTATGAATCGGGTTGGTAAGAATGAGCATGAAGAT
>DUNY01000378.1 GCA_012839145.1 Thermoanaerobacterales bacterium | reverse complement strand
TGAGTTCTAAGGGCATTTTTTGGGTCTACGACTTCATCGTCCCTCCAAAGATCCTCAACTATTGTTCCAGGTGCTAATTTTTTGTTCTTATATGTAATAAAATATTTAAATAACTCCAGATTTTTATTTGCCCTAATGCTCTTCTCTAAAACTGATTTCTTGTTTATCTTTATGTCAAAGTCCCCAAAAGTAAAAACCTCTATAAGCATATTTTCCCCCCCTAACATCAAAAAGTTGCCATTTTTCTCAATAAATTTAATATTCATCTCTATTATAGCAAACATTGATAATCCCTGTCTAGTGTTGTTGTTGTGCCTTTTTCTTGTTCTAATATATCTGAATAGCAAAACACTGGTTGGGTTTGGAACTAAAACTTAAGAACTTATGTGTTTTATGCTGTAAGGAGTTGTACAAATCCAGTAAAGTATGGTAATATAATAAAAAGAAAATTTTTTTCCGGAGGTGCATGTTTTTTGATTAAATGGAAAGAAGAGTATATGATAGGTGTTGATCATATTGACAAGCAGCATCAAAAATTATTTGAAATAGCAAATAAGGCTTATGAACTTTTAAAAAACGAGTTTTACTATGATAAGTACGATAAAATCGTTGAAATTCTGTCAGATCTTAGGGATTATGCAATATACCATTTTGAATCCGAAGAAGAATACATGCTCAGTATAAATTATAAAGGCTATTTTTCTCAAAAAAAGGCTCACGACAGCTTTGTAGAAAAAATCAATTCCGTAAAACTTGATGCCATAGATGAAGATCAGGATCAATACATACTGGAAACATTGGATTTTATAGTCAATTGGATAAGTAACCATATTTTAGGCAGCGATAAACTCATAGGATCATGATAAAACAAACGGAAGGAGATAATGGTTATGATAAACTTGAAACTCCCTAGAATAAAATTATGTCAATTGCCAACTGATTTAGAGCCCGCTTCAATTCTTTCAGAAAAGCTTGGAAATGTAAATATATACTTCAAAAGAGACGACAATACCGGTCTTGCCATGGGGGGTAATAAAGGTCGCAAGCTAGAATTTTTATTGGCTGATGCCGTGAAAAACGGAAGTGATGTAATAATCACTACTGGCAGTATTCAATCCAACCATGCTCGCATGACATGCGCAGCCTGTAAAAAACTTGGCATTGATGTGATTTTAGTATTGAAGGGGAAAAAGCCTTCATCATTTCAAGGCAATCTTCTTCTGGAAAAACTCATGAATGCCGATATCAGATTTGTTGACGCTTTAAGCTACGCTGATATTAATATTACCGTAAATTACATCATGGGTGAATTAAAAGCCGAAGGTAAAAAGCCCTATTTTATCCCCGTAGGCGGTTCTGTAGGCTTGGGAGCCTGTGGTTATGTGGATGGCGCTTTGGAGCTCTTTCAGCAAGCTGACAAGCAAGCCTTGAGAATCGATTATATTGTTAATGCAGTAGGATCCGGGGGCACTTCAGCCGGATTTGAAGTTGGAGTGCGCCTTGCAAAAAAAAATTCTAAAATTGTAGGTATAAGCGTTGATGCAGAAAAGTCCGTGTTTAAGCAAGATATCGCCCGAATTGCTCAAGATTGTGCATCCTTATTGAAGGTCGACCTTAATATTTTGCCGGAAGATGTAATCGTCTTTGATAAATATATTGGGGAAGAAGGATATGGCAAACCAAGCCGCCAAGGTATTGAAGCAATTAAACTTGTGGCCGAAACAGAAGGAATCATCCTTGACCCGGTGTATTCTGGGAAAGCTATGGCAGGGCTTATTGATTTGGTGAAAAAAGGGTATTTTAAAGACGGATCAAACATTGTCTTTCTCCATACAGGAGGCACTCCTGCCCTTTTTGATATGCTGGTGGATTCTGGCAACTGAAGAAGCAAAGAAAGGAGTTGCTCAATGTTCAAACTTGAAGAAATTGATAGAATGAATGGTGAAAAGCGGCTTGAATACTTACTGCTTTTAGTTAACAGGTTATTAAGTGCAGAAGAAGATCCGATCGCAAATCTTTCTAATGCCTCAGCTTTGATTAATGCTGTTCTTGATCGGCTCAATTGGGTAGGATTTTACCTTATAAAGGGGGTCAGTTGGTACTCGGGCCTTTCCAGGGGCTTCCTGCATGTACCAGGATAGATGTAGGAAAAGGAGTATGTGGCACTGCAGCTGCCACTAGAAAAACACAAATTGTCCCCAATGTCCATGAATTTCCCGGTCATATAGCCTGTGATAGTGCATCAAACTCTGAACTTGTGGTTCCAATTGTCAAAAATGATATTTTATACGGTGTCTTAGACCTGGACAGCCCAGAATTCAAAAGGTTCTCACAATATTAGGCTCGATATCTCGAAAATTTCGTTAAAAAACTGCATCAGTATGTTAACTGGGATGAAATCTGTAGATTATAAGCGTCTTTTCTGATGAAAAATACCCCGTTCAACTCGGGCATCAAATTATCGGGTGCAAACTGGGTCATGATGTTTTTTTAATTCATCCCATTGACATATGATAATTAGACTAGTATAATAAGAGCAATATTTCAAAAAGCATTGACCAAGAAGGAGTAGGAACAGCTTAAACCTTACAGAGAGCTACCGGTTGGTGAGAGGTGCAAGGAAAAGCGTTCTAAATACATCTTGTGAGCTGCTCACCGAAAGGGATAATCCCAAGTAGACTGATGCCGGGGACCTGCACCCGTTACAGTGCTAAAGTATAAATGCGCAAATACCGCATCGTACTTGATAAGGTTGGTATTGTGAAATACCAATAAAATAAGGTGGTAACACGGAAACATTCCCGTCCTTTGTAAATTCAAAGGACGGGATTTTTGTTTTAGTATCACGAAAAGGAGATGATGTTTTGGACTGTGACTATTATTATCGAGATATAGAGCTTAATGATCATTGTAAACAAAAGAAAAATTATCGAAATTGGAGGAGTAGTTATAATGGCAAATGTAAAATTTCACAGTGGAGAACAGATCCCCCTTGAAATGCATAAGGTGCGCATTGTACAAAAATTAAACTTACCAAGTGTAGAGCGGCGCCTTAAAGCTATAACCGAGGCAGGTAACAATACATTTCTTCTTAAAAACCGAGATGTGTTTATAGATATGCTAACGGATAGCGGTGTGAATGCCATGAGTGACAGGCAACAGGCCGCAATGTTCATTGCTGACGACAGCTATGCAGGAAGTGAAACTTTTATAAGGCTTGAGAATAAACTTAAAGAGATTTTTGATACTGAATACTTTTTGCCCACACATCAAGGTAGAGCATGTGAAAATATCATTTCTCAGATACTGGTTCAGCCCGGCTTAATTGTGCCAATGAATTACCACTTTACTACCACAAAATCCCATATCACCTTGAACGGAGGTATAGTAGAAGAACTTATATGTGATGCCGGACTTGAGGTTACAAGTTCTTACCCATTTAAGGGCAACATGGATGTAATTAAACTGAAAGCCTTTGTCGAAAAACATGGTGCGGATAAAATCGCCTTTGTTCGCATGGAAGCCGGTGCCAACCTAATAGGGGGCCAACCTTTCTCCCTAAATAACCTCAGTGAAGTGCGTAAGGTATGCGACAAACATGGGCTTATACTTGTACTTGATGCAAGTTTGCTTGCGGATAATCTGTACTTTATCAAGACTCGCGAGCAAGAATGCAAAAATATGAGTATAAGAGAAATAACTCTTAAAATAGCCTCCCTTTGCGATGTCATTTACTTTTCCGCACGCAAACTTGGATGTGCACGTGGAGGAGGCATTTGCACCAATAATAAAGATATTTTTGTAAAGATGCGCGAACTCATACCTCTTTATGAAGGATTCCTTACCTATGGCGGAATGTCTGTTAGGGAAATGGAAGCTATAACCGTAGGCCTTGATGAAACTATGGATGAAGACTTCATAAGTCAAGGGCCTCAATTTATCGCCTTTATGGTAGATGAACTCATGAAGAAAGGTGTCCCGGTTGTAACTCCGGCAGGAGGTCTCGGCTGTCATATCAATGCCATGGACTTTGTAAGTCACATCCCCCAAGAGCAATATCCCGCAGGTGCTCTTGCTGCGGCTCTTTACATAGCTAGCGGTGTTCGCGGCATGGAACGGGGCACGCTGTCGGAGCAGAGAAACCCAGACGGGACCGAAACTTTTTCAAATATGGAGCTTTTGAGACTAGCCATACCGCGACGTGTATTCACACTTTCTCAAATTAAATATGTCATCGATCGAATAGTATGGCTGCATAAAAATCGCAATCTTATTGAAGGACTTACGTTTGTAGAGGAACCAAATATCTTACGTTTCTTCTTTGGGAGATTAAAACCCGTTTCAAATTGGCAGGAAAAATTGGCTGAGAAATTCAGAAAAGACTTTGGGGACAGCTTATAAGACAAACTTTTTTACAAAAGGCAGAATTATTTTTTTAGTAATTCTGCCTTCTATATAATAAAGTATGGATCTTAGAATCTATTTGCAGCTTATATTTACCATTTTCACTATACAAGAAGTATATGTTTTAGTAAAATATAACTCATTTTTATTCTTAACGTCAGGAAACCGTTAGCAGAATAGAAAACCCGCATGCCGAAACATGCGAGTTTATAAGGTTTGAGTAAGTCTATAAGCCGAGTTCTGTATTAGATAGTCATCTATCTAGGATGCCAGTTGCCTGACACCTCAAGCGACCATACCCGGGAGCACGACGGGCCGCCGCATATGCTCCCCTATTTGGTCTTGCTCCGGATGGGGTTTACATAGCCGGAAAGTCACCATCCCGCTGGTGAGCTCTTACCTCACCTTTCCACCCTTACCCAGCGCTCAACAACGCTTTAAAGTATCTATGCAATATCTGAGTAATAATTATATTTAAATAAGTCCTAAAAACTCTAAAGATAGTTGAGTGCTAGGCGGTATCTTTCTGTTGCACTGTCCTTGAGGTCACCCTCACTGGGTATTACCCAGCACCCTGCCCTAAGGAGCTCGGACTTTCCTCGGGCATCAATGCCCGCGACCATCTGACTTACTCATAATATATCATTTTGCAAAAGGACTGTTATTATATCACATATGACTGTATTGTCAAGCTTTGTGGATTGCCATTTTTAGATATCTATTTCCTCTTCATCAAGAGCCTCATCAATTCCGCGGTTAGCTAATTTATCAGCCTTTTTATTGTGCTCCCGCCGGACATGTCTTACAGTGTATTTTTTAAATTCCTTCAACAATTCGCAGGCTTCTTTATAGAGAGGTTTTAGTCCTTCATTTTTCACCTGGTATTCTCCGTTGATTTGTTTGACCATGAGCTCGCTGTCGGATATAATCTCAATTTCTTCGAAGTTCATTTCAATGGCTTCTTTTAAAGCTGTAACCATAGCAGTATATTCGGCAATATTATTTGTGGTTTGACCGATATACTCGCAGATTTCTTTAATAATATCACCTTTTTCATCGACAAATAATATTCCAATTCCTGCATTTCCGGGATTACCCCGGGATGCACCGTCAGTATAAGCTGTAACTTTACTCATAAGTCCTCCCATCCTAGTTTGTTGAGCGAAAATTCATTTAGAGGCGGTAAAGCCCATCTAAATATTAGTCGAGTCCATACTGGACTTAACCGCCCTTTGGCACCCACCGCCTAAAGAGGCGGGGACTTAGGGCGGGTTAGTTCAATGTTATACAAGTATTCTCCCGCAATTTTCACAATAAATCAAGCTTTCATGACGCTCTACTTCCAATGCTATCATAACTGATACGTCCATCATGCATCCATTGCATTTTCCGTCTGATACCAATGCGACGGGATCACGTTTAAAGCGTCTGATCCTATGATACTTGTCTAAAAGTTCTGAGGAAATACCAGTTTCCAGCTGTTGTTTTTGTTTAATTATCATAGTTAACTCATTTTTTATTCTATCAATTTCCCGACGAGTTTTCAATCGTTTTTCGTTATATTCTTTTTTCTTTTTATTTGCCATTTCTTCATTTTTAGGGAGATTTGCCTGTAGGTAGTCCAGTTCTTCCATAATTTCCAACGCTTTTTCCTCATACTCCTCGACTTTAAGCTGTGCTGAATTCCGCTTTTGCTCAAGTATTTTAAGTTCTTTGACGGTAGTTACCTCACCACCGTAGATTCTTTCTTCTGCCTGTTTTGCAGTGGTATAATACTTGTCTATGATTTGTTCTGCTTGTCTTAATTCATTTTCCAAAAAATGAATGCGCTTATTTTTATCTTGAAGTTGTTCTTGTGTTTCACTTACGTCTTTTTTTAGCTTACACAAGCGTTTTAAATCGGGATGGCTCTTTAGAGTCTGTTTAAGTAGTTCACACCGGTCTTCTATTTCCTGGAGTTTGAATAGATTGCTTAATTCATCTTTAATCATTGTCTCACTCCTTAAAAAAAATAAAAGAGAACAGGATGAGCC
>DUNY01000076.1 GCA_012839145.1 Thermoanaerobacterales bacterium | reverse complement strand
GCCCCTAGCCATGTTGATTGAGCTGTTAATCCCATATATGCCTCCCTTCCTTCAACATACCCTAATAAGAATCTTAGAAGCCTCTTCAGACCTCAAAGCTATTACAGCTCCACGGATTTGATAAGCAATGGGATCTCCCGATGGGCTCCTTCTTAAAGCTTCAACTGTTGTATCATCAACAAGGCCAAGATCCAGCATCCGCCTCCTCACATTGCCCTCAGCAGTAAGTCTTTTCACCTTTCCAAAGCTTCCAATGGGTAAGTTATATAATGAAATTAAATTTTCTTCCATACTCAAATGACCTCCTATATTACATATATTTTATGAAAGCTCAGTGACATATTTTTTGCCACCCATAAATAAGTTAGTCTAGGGAAACATTCCTTGTTAACACTAATATATGTGTTAGCCCCAAAGGGTGTTACTAAGTTAAGATGGAGGTAAAACAATTGGAGAGTAAAATGGAAAACGGTATAGGATTCCACACCTACCGAGGATATGAAATGCTCAGGCAGGAAAAGATTCAGCTTACTCCCAGCATGGAAGACTATCTTGAAATGATATACAGAACATGCAAAAAACAGGGATATGTAAGGATGACAAGTCTGGCGGAACAGCTAAACGTCCAGGCCCCTTCGGCTACAAAGACGGTACAGAAACTTACGGAAATGGGTCTGCTGGCGTATGAAAAATACGGCATCATTCAACTTACTGAAAAAGGTGCTAAGATAGGAAATTTTCTTTTAAAAAGACACAGAATTGTTGAGACATTTTTAAAAAATATCGGCGTGAAAGATAATATCCTTCGCCAAACTGAAATGATTGAACATCATTTGACTATAGACACAGTAAGAAATATTGATATTCTTAATAAGTTTTTTAAGAAAAACCCGGAAAATCATCAGCAGTTTCTTGAATTTCAAAAGCATTTTTAGCGGTTTATGACTCAGATAAAATGTTTATTGCTCGATATTAAGGAAACTTCAATTCCAAAGGAATCCCAAAAAATTTATGGGAACACTAAAAAAAGTAATGCAGAATCTCTTTTTTTACGATATTATTATATTAGATCATTTGTCCTTCTAATTGTTTTAATTCTATCAAACGTCGTTAGACTTAAAATATGTTCTATTATTGGGGACATTTCTACAAATGGTATGATGCATGTCCTCTTACTATTTATTTTAACGTTTTGTACTTAGAAAGGTAGATGCGTTTGAACATTCTCATGCAAAGATTTAAAGATGTACTATTATCAGTTCTTCCCATTTTTGTAATAGTATTGATACTTAACTTGACTATTGCACCTATAGGAACACAGTTAATGTTAAGATTTGTAGTTGGTTCTGTATTTATTATATTTGGACTAGCCATTTTTTTGTTTGGTGTTGAGATTGGAATTCAAACTATCGGAAATCTAATGGGTTCGACCATCACAAGGAAGAAAAATATATGGATGTTAGTAATACTTGGTTTTATTCTTGGGTTCTTTATCAATATCGCCGAACCTGATTTACAAGTCTTAGCAAGACAAGTTAGTTTAGTAACTTCGGGTCTCATCAGCCAGAATAGTTTTGTAATAGTGGTTTCAATTGGAATAGGCATAATGGTTGCATTGGGTCTTGCAAGAATTGTGTTAAAGATACCTATTCATAAAGTTTTTACAGTGTTATATGGGTTAATATTTTTACTGGTGATTTTCGCTCCTGAGGCATTTTTAGGATTTGCATTCGATTCAGGTGGAGCAACAACCGGGTCCATGTCAGTACCTTTTATTTTGTCGTTAGCCGTTGGCGTTTCATCAACTCAAGCGGGAGTGGCTTCCGAATTGGATAGCTTTGGATTGGTTGGCATCGCTTCAGCAGGTCCAATGATAGCTGTGCTTACCATGGCTTTGCTTTCCAATATACAGACTCTAACAGGTAGTCTCCCGCAGCCGTTACATTATGAAGGTATCATACTGCCTTTTTTGAAACAGATACCATTACTGATCTTTGAAGTGACCATGTCATTGCTTCCAATTTTAATAACATTTCTTGTATTTCAGATAATTTATTTCAAGCTACCAAAAAAACAGCTAAACAGAATTTTAAAAGGTTTGTTATACACATTTGTGGGTTTTGTATTGTTTTTGGCCGGAGTTAATACAGGATTTATGGAAGCGGGAAACGCAATAGGGTATGCCGTGGCATCTATAGAAAACAATTGGATTATCATACCTATAGGATTTGTCATCGGTCTCACTGTTATTTTAGCTGAGCCTGCAGTATATGTACTTAATGAACAAATCAGAAATGTTACAAGTGGGCATATTAGAAAAAAATCAATACTTTTTGCGTTATCAATAGGCGTCGGTATTGCCGTCGGCCTATCTATGGTAAGGATACTGTCGCCACATATAAGATTATGGCATTTTCTAATTCCAGGATATATTATTGCAATAGCTTTATCTTATTTTGCGCCGACCTTATTTGTAGGCATCGCTTTTGACTCAGGAGGGGTTGCCTCAGGTCCAATGACTGCAACTTTTATTTTGGCTTTTGCCCAAGGTGTTGCGGAGGCCGTAGAGGGAGCAGATGTTTTGTTAGATGCTTTCGGTGTCATAGCAATGGTAGCTTTAACACCGCTAATAGCCATACAGGTTTTAGGATTAATGTATGAACGTAAGGTTTCCAAAAAGGAGTTGAGTTGAATTGGATTTGAATAATAATGATTATATTTTATCCGTGGTAGTAGTTAATTCAGGTATAGGAAGCCAAATTCTCGCTGAGGCCAAGAAAATCGGTGTATCGGGAGGAACTATATTTCTGGGAAGAGGCACGGTTAAAAACCATCTTTTGCGCTTGTTAGGCCTTGATGAAACGCAAAAAGAAATAGTATTCATGGTTTCCGGGAAAAAACTCGAAAATCCAATCCACGAAGTTCTAACGGAAAAGTTTTCTATGAACAGGCCTAATCATGGCATAATTTTTTCATCACCTGTAAAAAAAGTAGACATGATAAGCAGCATAAAAACTGACAGTAATTTAAAAAGCGGAGGTAAGGACCATATGGAATATGAAGTAATTTTTACTATAGTGGAGCGGGGATTGGGCGAAAATGTTGTAGATGCCGCCACTGCCGCCGGCGCTACGGGAGCAACAATTATCAATGCAAGGGGATCGGGAATTCATGAAAAGGAAAAATTTTTCGCAATGGATATTGAACCGGAAAAAGAAATTGTAATGATAATTTTAAATAAAGAAAAAACCGATAAGGTAGTTAAATCTATAAATGGTACTATGGATATCGAAAAACCCGGTAAAGGCATAATATTTGTGATGGATGTCAGCAGAACTTCAGGTTTAGTTAGTTAGAAACCGAAAAGGACGATCAATTTTTAATAATAAATTGGATAAAAAAGCCAGTTAGTAAGGAGAACTTGTACTAACTGGCTTTGGATAACTAATCAAAACCTTTAGCGTTGGTTTTCCCGGACAAGATTAAAAAAGAGAAAGAATATCTTTTAGGCTAATAGATCCAAAGTACTCCTTTAAATCTATTTGTAAAAGGGCATCTCTGACATCTTGCTGTCTAAATTTCTGACCTTTTAGTATTTCCTCCACTTCGGTTATATCCCGCATGCTCATAAAATCTCCAAAGAATTTTATATCTGTTATGATTCCTTCTCGGACATTCATATGAACTTGAACTTCTCCACCGTCAAATCGGCAAGATCGCATCAAATCGAATTCAGGAGCATTGCCGTAATTCCAGTCCCATGTGGAATACTTTTCATTTCTCAGGCGCATAATATTGGCCATGTCTTCGGGAGTAAGCTGATATTCCCTCAACTCATTTCCTTCAACCTCGAACACATATTTCAACAACAGTTCTTTAAATTCCCTAACCGTTACATCCGTTTTTAAGTAATCTTTGACATTTGTTACACGACTCTTTACGGACTTTATACCCTTTGATTTGATTTTTTCCGGTTTTACATGGAGCGCCTTGGTGAGCACTGTTAAATCCGAATCAAACAACAGTGTACCGTGATGGAGTATTCGTTTTTTTGTAACATACTGAGCATTGCCGGAAAACTTTTTACCCTCAATGGTTATGTCGTTTCTACCGGAAAACTCTGCATATACTCCGAATTTGCCGAGAGCCTTTATAATTGCCTTGGCAAATCTTTCTATGCTGTTAAAATCTTCCTTTTGATAGTCTACCACAAAGGTAAAATTTATATTTCCCAGGTCATGATATACAGCACCACCCCCGGACATTCTTCTCACTACTGTTATGTCATGATTTTTAACATATTCAGAATCGACCTCTTCAATGGTATTTTGATTTCTTCCAATGATTACAGCTGGCTTGTTTTGATAAAAGTAAAAATAGTCATTGGAAGGATCTAAAAGCTTTACCACGTATTCATCCAAGGCCATGTTGAAATACGGGTCATTGGAATCATTCCTTATGTACAACATAAAAACTCCCCTACCTTTTTGTTGATATTTTAGATTATATCAGGAAGGAGAGCTTCTTGACAACCAGGTTATTTTGTTTCAAACCTTTACATAAAGCCCGATTGCTTCGAATCTTTGTTTAATATGCTCTAATTTTGCCGGCGATGGTGCTTCTTGAACTGTCATTTTATATTCTTTACCAAGCCTCTTATATTTTTCACTTATATCGTGATAAGGAAGCAGGTTAATTTCATTCACACCTTTCAGGGAGGAAACAAACTCCACAAGACCGTCAACATTTTTTTCCGTATCCGTAATTCCCGGAATAACCGGAAAACGCAGAACGATGTCTTTTCCGCGGCCTTCAGCTATAAGCATTCGCAAGTTATCTTTAATTAGTTTATTTGATACTCCGGTGTATTTCTTATGCTCTTCATCATCAGCCAGCTTCAAGTCATAAAGGAACAGATCAACATAATCCAATACTGATGAAAATATTTCTTTTGAAGCATAGCCGGAGGTGTCTAAAGTCGTATGAAGATCCCTCCTCTTGCATTCCATCAGCGCTTCCTTCAGAAATTGATGCTGAAACAACGGATCTCCTCCCGAAAAGGTAACTCCACCTCCTGAGTTGTCATAATAAAGGGTGTCTTTTTCCACTTCGCTTACAAGTTCCTTTACTGTCACTTCTCTACCAACAAGTGTTATAGCTTCCGTAGGACAAGCGTTTGAACAATTAGCACAATAATTGCAGGTTTGGCGATTTATTATTAGCGTGTTATTTTCAAAGGTAATCAAGGCCGTTGGACAAACCCTTACACAAGTTTGACAATGCATACATTTATATTCAAAGAAAATAAGCTCCTTTGTCGCTGCAATGCCCTCAGGGTTGTGACACCATCGGCATCTTAAGGGACATCCCTTAAAAAATACCGTCGTTCTGATACCGGGTCCATCGTGAATGGCATATCTTTTTATGTCGAATATTATACCTTTACAATCCATATAATGTTTCCTCCGTTTGGTTAGCCATATCTTGCTTGAGTGATAAATAATTATTTGTAGTAGGCTAGAGCCCAACACCGTTCACTCTGATTATTTTCAATTGGCCTATATTGCTTTATGTTCAGTT
>DUNY01000169.1 GCA_012839145.1 Thermoanaerobacterales bacterium | reverse complement strand
GCAATAATGATTTATTCTTTTCATATCGGGCAGATAAATGCAAGACAGGAAGCCTTGCGGCAATAATACAGCTTATATGATTATATATTGATTTAATGAAGAAAGTTACTCCGGTGAAGATGGAGGCACCTCTCCCTTAAGCAAGACCTGTCGCTGTCAGCTTGATCTGGCACTACGCAGGGGTTCACGGGCAATTCGACGTCCTGCCGAGTGCCCGTCAGCGTGTGACCAGTACGCTGCCCCTGCTACGTTTGTCTCAAGCAAATAAAATGATAAGAGCCTTGCTTAACAAAGGCAACAAATATTTAAAAAGCACATCAATGTGCTAAATCTGTCCAAAAGGATAAAAATAGTTTTTTCTATGCTCAATATCAGCGATTAGTAGCGTGGCGAGGGGCAAATAGAGCACTTGTTGCCGTAACCTTATAACACGCCTCTTTTATGAGGCTTTTTTTGTTTTTAAAACCAACGATTTAGCTGTCAATTATTTGGATTAGCCGTGTGTCAAGTATATTTTTAAAATTCTACGGGCAATATAATGACAGATATTTTCCTAGAAAGGAGGAATAAACAATGCCCGCAGGAGTAATTTTATTGCTTTTAATAGCGGTGCTGATTTATTTTGGCTTATTACAAAGGGTCTTAGATAGAATGCATATGACCGACATCATGGCAATAATATTCATTGGTGCTATGGTAGTAGGCAGTTTTTTACCGAACATTCCTCTTGGAACCCGAGTATCCATAAATATAGGCGGTGGCATCATTCCGATAATTTTAGCCGTTTATCTTATTGCCACTTCAGATACCAATGCGGAAAAAGTCAGGTCTATAATAGCCTCTATAATAACGGGAGCTGCGGTTTATATAGCGGGCAAGCTATTACCGGCAGAACCGGGGACAATGATTATAGACCCAATAATAGCTTTTGCTGTCTTGGCAGGTGTTATAGCTTATGTGTTCGGTCGTTCCAGACGAGGAGCCTTCATAGCCGGAACTCTAGGTATAATAATAAGCGATATTGTTTCAGCTTTAGGTGTTACAGCAAGACCTATAGGAACGACTATAGGTGGAGCGGGGATTATTGACGCTACAGTTATCTCAGGAGTTATTGCAGTCGGCTTATGTGAGATAGTGGGTGAAACTGGTGAAAGACTAAAGGGCGGAAGCTGGGCCAAGAAAAAATCAAATGAGGAATCTTCATTGACAAGTATGCTGGCAAAACACGAAAAACCCTTGGAAGAAGGTGAAAACAGTGAAAGGGATGAGTAAAGGCAAAAAGATAATCAGTGTAATTGTAACAGCACTTATCTTTTGGATTTCTTGTACAACAACCATGGCCGAAGAGGAAAGAGAAAAAGGTTATTATATTGTTTATGAAGAGGGAACAAATAAAAAGATATTTTCTACAGCCAGAGTTCTTTATTTAGGTGATCAATACCTAAATGAACAAAATATATTGTATGAAATTGTAAAAATATCAGGCGATAAGGCTTATGCCATATTTAAAGAAAAGGTGGATATTCAAAGGGCTTTGGACTTACCTGAGTCACAAGTAATGGCGGAAGTTTTTGAAGATGAATATAATACATTAAAAATGTCCGGCGCAAAGAAAGAGAAAGTAATTGCCATTTATCATACACATAGTGATGAATCATATATACCAACGGATGGTAAATCAAGTATTCCTTATAAAGGAGGAATTTTTAAAGTAGGTACGGCTTTGAAAACTGCCCTGGGGAAAAAAGGGATAAAAGCAATTCAATCTTATCAACCTCACGATCCCCACGATTCAATGGCTTATCAAAGGTCACGCCGTACTGCCACCGAACTTTTAAAAAATACCCCTGATGCTATCGTTGATATCCATCGTGATGCAGTCCCAGCGGAAGAATATCAGGGAAATGTAAATGGTCAGCCATTGGCTAAGATGCAGTTGGTAGTAGGTCGTCAGAACCCCCAAATGAATACTATAAACAATTTTGCTAAACAGCTTAAGGCAACAGCCGATAAAAAATATCCCGGTTTAATCAAGGGAATTTTTTACGGTCAAGGCGGATACAATCAGGACATGTACCCCCGGAGTATATTAATCGAAGCCGGCACCTATACAAACTCAAGATATAAAGCCCAAGACGGTGCCAATATAATGGCTGATGTCATTGCTACAACTCTTTATGGTGAAGACTATGAAAAGGAAACAACCCCCAGGGGAGGTGCAACTACCAAAATACCGGGGGAAGGGGGCGGAGCATCTAAAGCTTTATTATGGATAATAGGCATCATAATCTTTGGTTTTGGAGCTTATATGCTTATCTCTACAGGGGGAGTAAACGTACTTACCGCAAAAATAAAACGTTTTTCCGGTAGAGAGTTTGCCAATTTCTTAGGTAATAATAAATCCGCCTTAAAAGAAACAAAGAAAGATGCAAATAGTGAAGAACGTCAAGTAAATAATGAGGATAAAGATGAAGGATAATGAGGTCAGGTTATTCAGATGTGTCAGTCATCGTATCAGAATTTCAAAATCGATAACTTCGAATATTCAAAGTTTTACGATAGTTAAGACATATACAAAGACTATGTACAAGACTATCTAACCTGTAGCCGATGGATGTTTTTAGCAACTTCCCGTTGATTCTGTGTGAGCATATGTAATTTAAATGTTTCCCTATTTAAATTACATATGCTCACACACTCTTTTTCATTTCTCCCTGTTAACTATAAAGGTGGGATTTATAGGTATTTAATACCACTCCAAACATGATCTCTTCACCATCTTATTGCTTATCAGGTTACAATATTTTTCGTAACCTTTTTTTGTAATTTAGTAGGTTTCATTGCGGATCCTCCTTGCTAATTACCCCTAAATTAAGGGCTAATTGTATTAAAAATATGCAAACAATAAATACTAAACTGGAAGTCTGACAAGGAAAAGGTGCTTACATTTTGTTAACTAAATGTAAGGGGAAGAATTAAAAAGTCAAAAAAATTATCTAATAAAATTAACATAAAAGAAGATTTACACTAAACCGTCAACACTATCAGTTACTGAACAACACAAAAAGGGACGTGTTAAAAATAAAGGTGATTTACTCATGCTATTACGGATGTTACTTTGCTGTGGTAGCTGCTTCATTACATTTAGGGTATATTAATATTGATGAATACAACAAAAATGACATTCTTAGACTGCAACTTTTTAATAAAATAAGGGACAATGAGCTAGGGAAACTATTTTATTTAGGGATTGATAACGAAGGAAGAGAAGTACATGTAATTGGTTCTAGGAAATCCGGTAAAATTTTGGAAAAAACCTTTAAAGGTATAGTGGAAATATACGGTTTTCCAAAAGAGTCGGTGTTTTTTATTGATCTTAACGATTGTTACAGTAACTTAACACTGCTGGGTATTTTAATGGTTAGAAGGTTAGGATTGGTTGAGGTTGGCATGAGGCTAGTATTAAGAGGAATTGGGAACAATTTTTGTAAGTTGAAAGAGACAGTTCAAAAAGTAAGGTTATGTCGGTTTGTTAAAAGAGATAAATTAGAGGTGAATAGATGAATATATTCTATTGTTGTTATGGCAGTGCCCATTCATCAGTTGTAGCTGCATCTATCCACTTGGGATTACTGCCTGTTAAACGAATACCAAGTGCAAAGGAATTTGAACGTTTGCCTCACTACGATAAGACAGAGTCCTTTGAAATAGGAACACCATTTTATATGGGAAAGGATGAATATGATTCTGACCTATTTATATTAGGCATGGGAAGTCACAGAAAACTTATAAAGAAAGCTGTATTGAGTTTTCTGGAACATATGAGTTTGGAGACTCAGGATTTTTTGATGATAGATACTTTAAAAAATGTAAATTTTATAACCAAAATTGGGGGCTTTACATCCAGACGATTAGGTATTATAAGTATAGGCAGACCACTAACAATCATAGGCATTCAGCAAAAGTACTGGGATTTTGTTAAACTGGTGCAGTGTG
>DUNY01000009.1 GCA_012839145.1 Thermoanaerobacterales bacterium | reverse complement strand
AGGTATTTCTATATCTTCCTTTTCAAACTTTTCCAAAATGGCTTTGCGCAGTTCCCTTTCTACGCTCCATTGCTGCATAGGCACTGTCCTTGCTAAGAGCGTAACTACCACTTCTGTGGGACCTAAATTAGAAACTCCTAGTATCATAGGCCCTTCCACAATTTCTTTTCTCTTTGCTCTTACCTCTTCACAAACCTCTTCCAAGGCTCCCAAAGCTCGATTAAGGTCCTCCTCATATGCTATGTTCACATTAACCAAGGCTCGCATCAGTCCCCTGGAATGATTTGTCACCCGTGTAATCTCCCCGTTGGGAATAATGTGAAGCTGACCGCCAAAATCCCTAAGCTTGGTGGTCCGAAGTCCTATCTCATCAACGGTCCCTGCAACCCCCCCAGTTTCTACATAATCACCTACATTGTACTGATCTTCAAATATAATAAAAAAACCTGATATAATATCTTTCACCAGATTCTGCGCTCCAAAGCCTACAGCAAGGCCGCCGACACCTGCCGCCGTTAGCAATGATGCCGTCTTGATCCCTACGATTTCCAAAATATTTATTGCTGCTGTAAAATACGTAACATAGCGAACAATACTTTTTAAAAGACTAGCTAATGTCTTTTTTTTGCTTTCATCAAAGCGCAGTTTTTCATGAGTACTCATTGACAATATCCTGGAGATGAACCCCTCGGAAAGCTTTATAAAAAGTGCCGATACAAACAGCACTGCAACAATTCTAAAGAGTGGTATGGCAAAAGCCGGAAGTCGAGTTATTAGATTGTTATAAGCTTGGGTTATTTCATTCAATGCAAACACCTCTTTATCTTAAAGGCTTACCGTCCTCATTTTTGTAGTCTTCTCCGCAATTTCATACATATTCGTTGCACTTCCCACTGATAATTTATCTTTTAAATTATAATAATCTAGGCATGTTCCACAAGACAGGATTTCCACGCCTTTTTTCTCAAGTTGTTTTAAAATATCGATTACACCGGAACCTTCAGTGGTTAAATTAACTCCTTTATTGACAAAAAGCAGGCTTGATGGAAGCAAGTTCATTTCCAGCAAGGTATATAAATAATTTTTCAGCAATAATTTGCCCAATTCCCTTGCACCCTCACCGAAAGTGTCTTTTGAAATCAAAACTGTATAAGAACCGTCAATTAAAGTATTTGCTTCAAAGGTTTCTTTTACGGTAACCGGGATTGTAACTTCTGCTCCGCTGCCTTTTTCTATGGTTATTTCTATTCCACTTGATCTTTCTTTAATAAAATAATTGAGTTTCTTGCTCTTGGCAAGTTTTTCAACATTTTCCTTGGCTATATCACTATCCACTGCAGTGACAACTCTGCCTTCATCCATTGATTCCAGAGCTTTTTTAGTCATTAAAACCGGCTGGGGACAAGCCTTACCCCGAGCATCTACATAAATTTCCATGTTCATACCTCCGTTATTATATTAATTTTACCACAATGGGGCTTATGAAGTCTAAAAACTTTATACGATTCAAAATATAGGAGGTGCTCAGTCCCTTATCAAGAAAGCTCTCCGGAAATGCAAGAAGAAAGGGTGAAGTAACTGCACCTAACAGAGCAAACCATAAAGCCGTTCGGGCCAATCCGAACAAGATGCCTAATAACCTGTTAAGCAGTGTTAGGCTTGATATTTTAATAAGGCCGTCTATAAAGTATGTAGGTATTAAAAATACAATTTGGACCAGTAGAAACACCAAAAGAAATCCCACCGCACCTAGAGCCAAATCTATAATACTCTTTACATTTATCACACTAAGTGTGTCATAATCTGTTATTGCTGGAGTCAATATTATACCGCTTAAAAAGTTATCCAATGCAAAATAGGTCTTCAAAAAGTTTACCACCATATCTCGGTAAAAAACACCCATATACAATGCCACAATAACCCCCGCCGTTTTGAATGCCGACAAAATGAGGCCTCGCGAAAAACCCTGAACTGCACTTTTAATAAAAATTATTAATAAAATTATATCTACCCAGTTCACTTCAATACCTCCCGCCGGGATCTCCCAGCAGACTACTTTTGTCTTCCTGCAGGGCTATTATATGGTTTGACTCTGCCGGAACCAGTTCTTTAATGCCTTTCAGCTTGATACTTGATACCAAAAGGCCTTCTTGAGACAAAACCATTACACCGTAGTCATCCACGATATATATAAAGTCCTTGGATTTATTTACTAGATTCGGGAGATTATCCAAGCTATAGGAACATACAAGATTTCCGTG
Organism: Thermoanaerobacterales bacterium; assembly: GCA_012839145.1. Taxonomy (GTDB): domain Bacteria; phylum Bacillota; class Thermosediminibacteria; order Thermosediminibacterales; family Tepidanaerobacteraceae; genus DUNY01. Next base: position 1,205 of record DUNY01000009.1, on the reverse strand, counting down.
AGAAGACAGCATTATAACTTTGGGGCGAGGATACTGACTCAATTGACCAATCTTTTCTGTGACTACCACTGTTATAAAACCATCATCACCGATATCTCCCCTGATCACATGACCTTCAAAAGGGTATTCCCACAAAAGTCGTCCCTTATAATCCATTAGAAATGCCCTGTCCGACACGATGGCCCCGATACCTTCATCAACGACTTTAACTTGATATACAAGGGTTGAAGGTGTTTCATTCCATAAAATTTCGCCTGTAGATCCTACCACAACCATTCTGGAAACCACTTTTTCATCGACGAGATTAAGAGCGGTATAAATCCCTTTGGAATGAACACTTCCGGATATTAAACTGCCTTTAAAGGGCAGCTGCCATACTACATCCCCTGATTCATTCAAAAGGACTGCAAATTCATACCCCTGATTTCTTCCGGTCAGGAGCAGGTACTGTTTTTGAACACATAAAATCCGGGGTTTTTCAAAAAAATCCGCCTTTTCAAAATTCAGTTCCCCGTTCCCGTCTAACATGCATATAGTATTTCCCTGTGAAATTATTACTCCCTCAGGCCCCATCCACAGCAGCTGACCCTCCGGGGTATCATTCCAAATAGCCCTGCCGCTTTGCTGTATCTTCTTCAAATTACCTTTGGAATAATTATAGTAGGTATCTTCTCCCGCCCAAGCCAACCGACCTGGCGCTTCCAGTATTATTTCAGGTGTCTTTACGCGAAACAGGGCATTTTTCGAAAAACCGATGGGGTTTGTATTATTTACCAATGTAAGAGCCAACATCAATACCAGTATAAGTCCGGATAAAAATGATGTCTTAGGTGAAAGCCTCCTGCTCATTTTTCATCACCTCACAAAAGAGGTCAGCAGATACAGAATAAGCACAATGGCTAAGAAAGCTATGACGGTCTTGTATATGGGTGCCATTGCTTCATTTTTTGAGGAATGTTTTTTTGAACCGTCTATACGACGGACGGAAAGTTCCACCGATTTTTTATAGAATTTAACGTATCTATCCATGTCTTTTGATTTTTTATAGATTACCGCAAGATTATTATAGGGTATGGGATTTTCCGGGTCTAGAACTATGGCCTTTTTGTAATACTCCTTTGCTTTTTCCATATCATGGGCCTCAAAATACACATTACCCAGATTACTGGCAGCTGAAGACATATATGGATTTATTTCCAATGCTT
>DUNY01000321.1 GCA_012839145.1 Thermoanaerobacterales bacterium | reverse complement strand
CTTGCGGAGAAGCTTTTGGTAACCTTGAGGTTCAGGGAGCGGTCGAAGATATCATTATTGACGGCTACGATTCAAAAAAATTGACATTTACCTGCGTGGTCAGCAAAATGAACATGAAAATGCAATATATCTACCTCTTTATAAGCGGCAAGCCTTATGTGATTGTTTTCGGTGACTTAGCCGACACCTTCGATTCCCTTTCTGGAGATTTTAGCACTATTTTAAAAAATATCAAATTCAAAGTGCAGTGATGATAGAAGGCGGCTTACACAGCTCAATCTTGCCGCCGCTAAAAGCAAACTAAACTCTTTACAGTTTGAAAAGGAGGCAAAGGAAAAGCAAATACAGGCCGAGCAGAATGCCCGCACCTGTTCAGCCTGCGGATATGAGGGAGTTCTCAACAAGACCTATTTGGAAATCAATTGATTGAAAGGAGAAAAATGGGATATGAAAAGGATATTAATTTTAATAACAACGGTGCTGTTGATTTTAACACTAGTCGCATGTGCTGCAAAGCAGTCAGAGCCGCCGGCAGGGAGTCAGCAAACCGGCAGTAATGAGGATGTGTCGAGTGGCGAAAAAAATGACAAAGGTGATTCACAGAATGAAAACACTAAAAAATCTGGCAGTGCTAAGCCAATTGATATAGAAAAGGCAAATACGGGAATAATCAATGAAAATAAAATTCCGGAGGGCTATAGAAAGGATTTAGTCCCTATTGTACCAGGCAGTGAAATATATGGCGAACCGGAACCGGTGATTGGAGACAAAGAACCTTCACAGTTTCATCTGACATGCCTTTCGGAAGAAAAAATGGAAAACATAGTGGAATTCTACAAAGCAGTATTGGAGAATGCTGAAGGTAAAAGGGAAATCACACCTGATCCAAATGGCTGCTTCCTTGAAGGCATATTAGATAATGTGTTTTATACTATTTTGATAAAAAAAGAATTTGGTAAAGAATCCGGTGGTTCTTTCGACAAAAAATACAAGACCAGTATTTTTATAGATTTACAGATATGTACAGATGAAGAAATAAAGCAACTTAAACAGGATTCGAATTAATTCATAAATGCAGATGGACAGATGAGGACAATTCCGCCGACTGCGGAGCGCAGAACAGTCCGGGGACGAAATTCTGCGGTGAGTACGGAACAAAGCTTGGATGTCTTCAACTCAAAAGGGAATTCAAGTGGATTCTTCAAGCCTGACCCCAGAATTCTTTCTATCCGATACGAGTATGGAACAGCAATTAAATAGAAGAAAAGCATCATCAAAGATCCCAATATTTAAAAAATAATACGAAATATTAGTAAAGTAAACCAATACCCGAGGTGTTAAATTTATCATGAACTTATCAAAAAAAGAAAAAATTAAGGAGGGCAATACAATGAAGGTTAATAAGTTTTTTGTTTTATCATTACTGTTTACATTCGTTTTTGTATGTGTTTTTGCTGTTGACGGTATGTCTAATGCAAAGGCAGCGGAGCAGGGAGAACTGGTAGCCCATTATACTTTTGACGGCGACTTACAAGACTCTTCCGGCAAGGGCAATCATGGCAGGGCGGTAGGCAATATAACCTTTGAGGATGGCAAGCTTGGAAAAGGTGCGAAATTTGACGGTGTAAGCTTTATTAAAGTAGAAGACAGCAACTCACTGGACCTAACAGATGGCTTTACTTTTGCACTGTGGGTTTATAGAGAAGAATATGTGTCCGGTCACCCTTATGCGCCAATTTTGTCTAAAAGTGATGACGGCGTACAACCCTATAGCCTTCAACTAGCTTATGCTTATAGGAGACCCGCTGTCTGCCTTAGAGATGAAAGCTCGGGTTCTTCTCAGGAATTTAGCCCCGATATAGTGATCGGCAGCCAAAACTGGACCCACTTAGTGGTTACATGGGACGGAAACGAGCTAATGTATTATAAAAACGGAGCCTTCGTAGGTGTAGAACAAACAGAAAATATAAACTGCTTGCATTGCAATGATGAGGACCTGCTTATCGGCAAATATATTAGTAATCAAACAGCTGTTTTCAATGGAATGATGGACGATTTGAGAATTTACAATTACGCCCTTTCGGCATCGGATATCAGCGAATTGGCTAAAGCAAAACCGCCGACAGCACAGCCCGAGACTACTACGGATACTGCGCAATTAGTAGCTGTACCCGATGGGCTTGTTGCGTATTATCCTTTTGAAGACAATTGTGACGATTTATCAGGTAAAAATAATCACGGCAGTGCGATAGGCAATATAACTTTTGCGAATGGCAAGCTTGGAAAAGGTGTAAAATTTGACGGTGTAAGCTTTATTAAAGTAGAAGACAGCAACTCACTAGACCTAAGCGATGCCTTTAGTTTTGCACTGTGGGTTAATAGAGAAGAAATTGTGTCCGGTGCCCCTTATACGCCAATTTTGTCTAAAGGTGATGACGGCATACTACCCTATAGACTTCAACTAGCTTATGGTTATAGGAAACCCGGTGTCTGTCTTAGAGATGAAAGCTCGGGTTCTTCTCGGGAATTTAGCTCCGATATAGTGGTGGACATCCAAAACTGGACCCACTTAGTGGTTACATGGGACGGGAATGAGCTATGGTATTACAAAAATGGAGCCTTCGAAGGTATGGAAGAAACAAAAAATATAAACTGCTTGCATTGCAACGATCAGAATCTGCTTATCGGCAAATATGTTGGTAATTCAACAGTTGTTTTCAAGGGAATGATGGATGAACTACGGATTTATAACAGGGCACTAACAAACGAAGAAATCAAATTGTTATATGAAGCAAAACTTGTCCCCATAAAAACCGATATACAGCAAACACCACGCCAACTTCGTGATATTAAGCCGGTGTCACTGGTAGCTCCGGAAAATCCCAAAACAACAATAATACTTCAGTTAGATAATCCCAAGATGTATGTAAATGGTGTTGAAACAGATATAGACCCGGGATATGGCACAAAGCCTATTACTGTCAACGGCAGAACCATATTGCCAATAAGGGCGATCATGGAATCCTTGGGCGGCACGGTGGGCTGGGTACAAGACGAGAAAAAAATTACCATCGATGTGAGTGATACCAATATAACTATGTGGGTAGGTCGGCAGGATTATTACGTAAATGGTGTGATGCAAACACTGGAAGTAGCTCCTGTAGTGGTAAATTCTCGAACCCTATTACCTCTTAGGGCCATACTGGAAAATATCGGCTATATTGTGGAATGGAACAATGAATTTAGAGCTGTAATTATAGTTTCTCAAAATTAAGGAACAAACATGTATTGATTGATTATGAGGCTGCACTAGGTTATATAGTGCAGCCTCATACAAACGATAATCAACAGGTAATTGTCGGAAGAGATGTATTCAATGCTTTTCTAATTCCAACGCTTTGCCAGATTAACCTGCTCCCAGGGCATATCTTTGGCATTTTCACCGAAGTGGCCATAACATGCAACCCTGGAATAAATCGGAGAACGTAATGAAAATCGTTCAATGATGGCAGCAGGTCGCAAATCAACAGAGTCTGCAACAAGTTTTTGTATCTCATCAACAGGAATTTTTTCTGTCCCGAAGGTGTCAATCAATAAGGATATCGGTTCTGACAAGCCGATGGCATAGCTCAACTGAATCTCACAACGGTCAGCTAATCCGGCGGCTACGATGTTTTTAGCAATAAATCGAGCCATATATGCACTGCTTCGGTCAACCTTTGTGGGGTCTTTTCCGGAGAATGAACCGCCACCATGGCGAGCATACCCACCGTATGTGTCTACAATTAATTTGCGTCCGGTCAATCCCGAATCACCGGCAGGGCCGCCCATAACAAAACGACCGGTTGGATTGACAAAGAACAATGTATCGTCGTCTAGCATGTCGGACGGAACAGCAGGATAGATTACATTTTCTATGACATCATTCCGCAGTTCATCTATGCCTACATTTTCACAATGCTGTGCAGATAATATCACTGTAGCAATTCGTTTTGGTATACCATCACAATATTCCACCGTAACCTGTGATTTACCGTCAGGTAACAGATAAGGCAAAATTTTAGTTTGACGGGCATATTCCAGCCGCTTGGCAAGATTGTGTGCCAATTCAATTGGGAGTGGCATGAGATTTGGAGTTTCAGTACAGGCATAGCCAAACATCATGCCTTGATCACCGGCTCCGCTGTCCATAGCTTCCTTGCGATTGATACCAATAGCAATATCGGGTGATTGCTGATGTAAATCTACATCTATCATGCATGTATCGGCATCAAAGCCATGATTTTGCCTAGTATAGCCGATTTGTGCAATCGTTTTGCGGGCAACCCCTTCATAATCCACATGAGCACTCGTTGTAATCTCTCCCATAATATGGACTTTATCAGTTACGGCGGTTACCTCGCAGGCCACACGTGAGTAAGGATCCTGTTCTAAAATCGCATCCAGTATGTGATCAGCAATTTGGTCACAAATTTTGTCGGGATGTCCCGATGTAACTGATTCTGAAGTAAAGTATGTTTTCATTTTGCATTTCCTCCTTAATTACTTCTCACCACATT
>DUNY01000230.1 GCA_012839145.1 Thermoanaerobacterales bacterium | reverse complement strand
ATCAACAATAAACTCCCGGCAGGCCGTCCTGAGATTGTTAAAGGAACAGTGGCATAAGCCACCCAACGGTTGCCGGCAGTGTATATTTGCGCCATCGGCAAATCTTGATTTGTAAGATTTTCCGGTAGTTCAAGATATCGGCCTGCAAGACCGGTATCTCCTTCACCGTCAACCCTCACTATTCCCTCAGGACCCAGCCAAAGAATGCGTCCCCCGGCTGCAAGCCCCAGTTGATGAGCTGACTGAGCCGGATCTGTCGTTGACAAGGTAATGGCATCAGAAAAAGCGGTAGCGGCACCTGATGCGGCAGTAACAGCATTTTCCCGTTGGGCAAAAAGGGATATGGTTGTTATGGTGTACACCGCTATGCCGGTCAGAAGTGCAGTGACAACCAAAGCCAACAGCGCAAAACTTATTCCCAGCCTCCAGCGCAGGCTGTCAAATCTTTGTCTCAACCTTCTAAGAATCGTTAAATGCATAACCAACACCGAAGCGGGTAATGATGAGCGCTGGATTGGAGGGATCTTCTTCAATTTTTTGGCGCAATCGGCTAATATGTACATCCACCGTTCGCAAATCACCGGGAAAATCATAACCCCAAACCTGTTCCAGTAGCTGATGCCTTGTAAATACTTGGGATGGGTGCCTTGCCAAATGTACCAGCAGGTCAAACTCAGTAGGTGTCAGGGCCACCGGCTGCCCCTGTACCTCAACACTTTGAGAGGCTAAATGTATTCTCACCCTTCCTCCGTCAAAAACCATACTTGTGCCGGGAATTTCCCTATTTGTCCGGCGAAGTATTGCTCGAATACGGGCTACTACTTCCCGACTGTCGAAGGGTTTTGTAACATAATCATCTGCTCCCAATTCCAACCCCAGGATCTTATCAATGCTGTCGTCCCTGGCCGTAAGCATGAGAATGGGAACATCACATTTCCTGCGAATCTCTCTACATACCTCCATGCCGTCCTTTACCGGAAGCATCAGGTCGAGAATAACTATAGAAGGAAAAGTAACCTTAAAAGCTGATAAAGCTTCTTGTCCATCGGAGGCCGTAACAACTTTATAACCGGCTCGTGTTAATGTGTTTCCCAGCCCATGTAATATATCCTGATTATCATCTACTAAGAGGATGGTTTGACCATCTGTGTTTGAGGTTCCATTGTAGTACATAATATCACCCCTGTTTTTGTTGCAAAAGCAAAAACCTTTCAACAAAACAAACATTATTTATTGTCGTTAATGTTATTATACATAAAAAAACCTTCATCCGGGTCCACCATTTTTTAACTAAAAAGGCAGCTAATGCTGCTTTTCATCATTCATTGAAAGGAATATCTTTCATTCCCTCCTTAATAGCTGCGGATCATTTGACGATTTGCGTCATAATCAATTGGATTTATCTACTTTACCATATATTCTTCAAACTTTTTCAAAATAGCAATATCAATACTACCTTTAACTTTTACTCCATTATCTTTATATTCAATCTCATCAATCAACCCATTTTGGTGTATTTCATCTAAAACCGATCCATCGTTATAGGGTATGAAAAGCTCGGCCTGCTGGCGGTTAGATGGTAAAACATCGCATATGGCAGCCAAGAGTTCATCCAAGTTTATGCCTTCTAATGCGGAGATTCCGATGGTCTTGTCTTTATCATATCCTCTTATATAAATACTTTGACCGCTACTTATATCAATTTTATTTATAGCAATAATTACAGGTTTCTTGTCAGCTCCCATTTCTTTAAGCACTGAATTTACGGTAGCTATTTCTTCATCTAAAACAGGACTGGAGCCGTCAGCCACATGAATGAGCATATCCGCCTCTTTTACTTCCTCTAAAGTGGCCTTAAAGGCTTCTACAAGATGATGGGGCAGTTTTCGAATAAATCCAACTGTATCAGATAATAGCACCTTGCGCTCATCAGGAAGAACCAAGCTTCGTGTAGTAGTATCCAAAGTTTCAAAAAGTCGATTACCTGTTTTTACATTGGCATCAGTTAAAACATTCATCAAAGTGGATTTACCGGCATTGGTGTATCCCACAAGGCCTATAACCGGATAACCCCGAGATTTTGTAATAACTTGACGACTCTTCTGTATCTCTTCAAGCTCCCCCTTTAGGCGATGTATTCTACGGCGAATATGGCGCCGATCGGTTTCTAACTTTGTCTCACCAGGCCCACGGGTACCAATTCCGCCACCTTCTTGAGAAAGCTCAATGCCTTTTCCTGTAAGCCGTGGCATCATGTATTGAAGCTGAGCCAGTTCCACTTGGATTTTGCCTTCTGATGTTTTAGCCCTTTGGGCAAAAATATCCAGTATGAGCATAGTCCTATCGATTATTTGAACTCCGGTGAGATTTTCAAGGTTTCTAATTTGTACCGGCGAGAGCTCATCATCACAAATGATAGCATTAGCATCCAAACTTTTTACTGCCACTGCCACCTCTTGGGCTTTACCTCGCCCTACATAATAAGCAGGATCTATCTTGTTTCTTTTTTGGACTGCTTCACCTATTACTTCTACTCCTGCAGTTTCGGCAAGAAGTTTGAGTTCTTCAATGGACTCTTCATCGGACAGATGATTTAACATACCTAAAAGCAATGCCCTTGTGTTTTTATCAGTATTTATAATCATTGCAACACCCTTTCGATGCTATTATATAGTACTTTGTTGAATAAGGAGTGTAGTTTCATACAGTTATTGACTTGCACACACTGCTAGCCTAAATTCCCCCACTACCATCCAATTATATTCTCTTTGTAATGGGATGTATCACCATGCTGATGGATTATGGCTTTTTTACCTTTTATCTCAACCATGCTAATACTTGCCGGATGTATGTAAGGAGAATCCCATAAATCCGAAACAGACCGGTTTTCAAAATAAGCCATTATTAATTTTAACGTAACAGTATGGGTTACGATTAGTATGGTTTTACCCTCATGCTGCTCTAATATTCCTTTTAGTTCCCTTATAGCTCTATCCTGCACATCATAATAGCTTTCTCCGTTTTCAAGTTGAAACAGGTGAGGAGTTCGCCAGAAAGCATTGTACTTCTTAGGGTATTTCTCATGTATGTCGTCAATCATAGCCCCCTCCCAATCACCTAAGTTGATTTCTCTTAAATTATTTTTGGCTACGAGTGGTATCTTTCTGTTGCCCTTAATAATTTCTGCAGTTTTGTATGCCCTATTGCTTGGACTGGAATATATAATATCAATTTTTATATCATCGAGAGCTTCTTTTGCCCAATTCGCCTGCAGTATTCCCAGCTTCGTCAAAGGCGAATCTTGATGGCCTTGCATTCTCTTTTTTACATTCCACACCGTTTGGCCATGTCTTACAAGATAAATTTTCGTTGAGTTCATAATCTCAGTCCCTCCTTGATGTCAACTAGCCGGTTTAGATTGACTTGTTCTTTTCCTCAAAATACTGTTGGAAATAAGCAATGTTAAGGTTATATTACAAAGCCAGAACCACCAATAAGTATGTATTCTTCTCTTCACATCTTCCCCTGCAACTAAATCGACACAACCAATGGTTCTACCTTTTTGATAGAATTCAAGCTTTCCTAAGATGGTACCGCTCTTTATTGGTGCTGTAAGGTTTTCTTCCAGGATTATCTTTTTAGTTATGGGTACATCATTGGGTAAGATTATGGAAAAGTCCTGTAGAGTTTTTATTTTTATATCACTACTACCATACCGCACTTTCTCGGTGCGGATAACCTCTTCTTTTTCAGTCAGTTCTACCGGTTGAAAATTGTCAAATCCGTAATTTAGCAGTGATGCAGCATCATTCCAAATATCATCCCAACTGGATTTTAACACTACCGCCAGCAGCTGCCAGCCATCTCTGGTGGCTGAAGCCACCAAATTTCTTCCCGCAGCAGTGGTATATCCGGTCTTAACCCCGTCTGCCCCCTCAAAACTCCAAAGGAGACGGTTTGTGTTTTCAAGCTGCCGGTTTTTATTATTGGGCTCATGTATCTCCTTATACTTTGATGATACTATATCTCTGAATTCAGGCAGATTTAAAAGGGCATAACGGCTAATTATAGCCAGGTCATATGCAGTAGTCTTGTGACTCTCATCAGTAAGACCATGGGGATTCACATAATTTGTGTCTTGTGCACCGATTTCCTTGGCCTTTTGATTCATTAGCTTTGCGAAAGCAGGAACACTTCCTCCTATGTACTCGGCAATGGCTATAGCTGCATCATTTCCTGAGTTTAACAATAAGCCTTGAAGCAACTGCTCCAAGGTAAGTTTTTCCCCTTCTCTCAGATTGATTTTAGAACCTTCGACCCTAGGCGGCTCGGCACCGACGGCAATGACATCTTCCATACTCCCTTTTTCCAAAGCCAAAATTGCCGTCATGATTTTGGTGGTACTGGCGGGGTCCATTTTATTTTCGGCATCCTTCTCGTGCAAAATTTGCCCAGTATTGACATCCATCAAGATACATGTTTCACCTATCAGCTGTGGTGGCTCTGGATGATTGGCCAAAACTTCGGCCTGGGTAAAGCTCATAAAAAGTAGTAGAGCTATTATGATAAAAATTGCTCGTTTCATTTTTTCTCCTTATGTATATAATATGCTTTTAACCCTTTTTATTGTAATTGATTTTCTTTTATAACACAATATCACACAAGGGGTCGTTAGACTGTGTGAAAGCCCGTCAATTCATGTTTTATGTCACTCTGAACGCAGTAAAGAGTCAAAGAGTCTTAGCTCCTTTGGTTCGCTCGGATGACAATATTGACCATCTTTAATACTGTGACTTTTCACACACTCTGTCGTCAGCCGTATAAAACATCTTCTTGTCTTTAGGTTAAAAATGAAAAAGACTTAAATAATATAATGGAAAATGATAAAATAAATTTAACAGGACTGGTAAACTAATTTATCAATGATATAATTAGAGCCAATTGTTTAAGTAGATATTTTTAAAAAAAAATTTTCCCTTTGACCGGATTTTCGATTGGAGGATTGTTAATGGCTTATCAATACTAATCAATAAAATAGTATCAGACATTACCATTGGGGCTTAGCATATACTATTAGACGTGGCTATTTCCGCTCTGAACGCAAGGGACAAGGCATGTGTCCCAAAAATATCATTTGTTTCGCGAGGTGACCAATTTCATGCCATTAATGGATAAAATTAAATTGCCTAAACCAGGACTTAGGAATAAGAAAACCGCTCTTTCCGTGTTTTTTTGTATACTGCTTTTTGAACTCATCGGAAGACCCAATCCGCTGTTTGCCTGCTCTGCTGCCATTATTTGTATGAAAGAAACGGTGCATTATTCTTACAAAATAGGGGTGGATAGGCTCATAGGCACACTTCTTGGAGGTATAGTGGGTTTGGGCTTTTTGCTTTTAAAAAACAATTTAGCATTATTGACCACCCAATCCGTAATAGGAGGATTGGGCATTCTAATTGTGATATATTTGTGTAATCTCTTTAACAAAAGCGATGCATCAGTCATATCCAGTATAGTGTTTCTTGCTATCGTAATTGGAGTTAGCGAAAAACCACCTTTTCTATATGCCTTAGACAGGATGATGGATACCTTTATAGGAATCATAATAGCACTGTTGGTTAACATTGGTATTTATCCTATGAAGGAAGAGGATAAACCATCCGGCTCCGATACGTGAGTTATTGCTTTAAAATATTTTTATAAACCCTCATAAAATTTTCTCCGTAAACAAGTTTTAATTCGTGATCATTGTATCCCCTCATTATAAGCTCTTTTGTAAGGAGATGTATATTTTGATGGCCTTGAATTACATCATAGGGGCCATCTTGTTTTTTATCTTTGTCCTGGGATTGATCCCTGAATATTTTGTCACAAAAATCAAAGCCCAAACCTACATGCTCTATTCCGGTATTCTGCCTTGATTACCTTCTTTTGCCTCTTTTTTCTCTTTTTTTCAACATCGAAAAGAAGATCAAGATGAGCATCTATTATGGTAAAGTTTTTATGTATGTTTTTTATGTGCTCCTGTACTTTACCACCCATTCACATACCCTCCAGTTTGACAAGCATTTATTCACCATAAAATCTTTACATTTCAAGTCTATCACATATTATTATCTACACCGGATAAGCTTTTTCCTTCATTTACATTAACCTAAGGGCAATATTCGCTTTCCTTGGAATTACGGATTTTCCACTATAGCAGCAGATAGGCTTTATGTTGTGAGGGAAGATGTGGAAGCCTTTTTAGAAAACGCTGTTAACAAAGCCCGCGAAAAAACAAAAAACTTTTATGATATATAAAATCATAGGCTGCTGTAAATTATACCAACTAGATTATCATGATAGTTATAGGATCTTTATTATTTTTTCAATTATTTCTTTACCCAACACCACATTATGCCCAGAAATACATGTGTTAAAGTCTATTTCCTTATATTTTAAAAGTGTGTCTACGTATAGTTCTTTTTCACAAACATCAGGGACAATTCCATCAATCGTGTCTCCTATGTTATCACCCACATTAATAACTTTTTCTTCTTCATCGACAACACTTATGCAATCTATGGTATGGCCTGGAGTATATATAATGCGTATTTTATCCTCCGGAAAATACAGTTCTTTTTCGAAAACTAGATTGGGAAGAGCTTTTTCAACATCCCCATAGCTGTAGTGTTTATTTTTATTAAGCATATCATCCCATTTAGAGTCAATGATTTCTCTGCAAAGTTTATGGGAAATAATAATCGAATCCTTGAAAACACCATTTCCCCAAATATGATCCCAGTGATAATGTGTGTTGATTACGATTATCGGCTTACTGTTATCTATGTTCTCAATTATAGGAGCCATGCACAATGATCCTAAACCTGTATCGATAAGGAAATTATGTTTTTTACCCATTATAAGATGGATATTAAGATCCCAGTCAGGAGAGTTGTAAAATGTAAATAAATATCCCCTGTTTTTTACTTTTTGTACTTTCATTATGAGACCCACTCCCTTTTCGGCCGTTATCATTTATTGATAAGTTCGATAAAAAAGACACAAATTCCTTTATATGAAAATGTGTCTTAGCTTGTACTTACATTGATGTTAATATTAATTTCTATTATATTAATCCATTTTCTCTACTCTTCCCAGAAGGTCTTTTATATCAGAAGGGATGCGAAGCCGCACATAATTTTCATCTAGATTAGTAAACTCCTCACCTGGAGCGGTTATGATGCCATTTTTTAAAAAGTAATTATACAAGTTTCCCTTATCTTTGCATCCAAGGGTAAGTATTGGAACTTCAAGGCCAGTTTCAGCTATCGTGAATTTTTCTTTGCATATAGAGACAAGCTCTGCTTTGTTTTTCTTTATTTTTTTTCTGCACTGTAATATGAATTCACTGTCATTTAATGTTTCTATTATTATTCCGCTCATAATGTCAGGAAAGGCGAAGGGCGGTATATTTACAGTATTGTAATATTCTTTAAAGCAGCCTTTAACAATAAGGTACCCCAGCCTTATATTAGCAAGCCCCAGACCTTTTGAAAAAGAGCGCACTATCAGCAGATTATCATATTTTTCACAAATACTTATAGCCGAATTAGAGGCATTCATATAATCTCCATAGGCCTCGTCTAAAATAACGGGTATGCCGTAATTAGCCGCTTTTTTGGCTATTTCATCAATAATCGAAATGTCTATAACTTGACCGGTAGGATTGTTGGGGTTATCAATATAAATCACATTATAGGATTCGTCAATAGCATTGAGGAATCTTTTGTAGGGGAACTTATAATTTTCTTCTTCCCTCAAACTAATAAAATCATAAACTCCCCCATGGATTTTTACTAAGTTTTCATATTCAGAAAACTGGGGACAATAGCCAAGCACTTTACTTCCGCTTTGTATAAACAACCTATTCAACTTGACTAAAACATTGACAGAACCTGCTCCCAAAAAGATTTCTTCTTCCTTTAATTCAGCTGTATCCGACCAAAAGTTGACAATGGCTTTTTTTATTGAACTATAGGAAGTATCAGGATATTTAGACATACCGTTCCAGTCAACATTTTTTGTGGCTTTTTCCGCCAGTGTTGAACAACCATAAGGGTTAACACCCAAAGAACAGTCTATAACATCCTCTTTTTTTATGTTGTATTCGATTAATTTCTCCCATGGATCTTTTGTATAGGATTTGGGTTTAAAGTCATGTAAAACCGGTCTGATTTTTCGTATAATCTTGTTGATGGATATCGTCCCCTTTATTTTAACTTTCTTCTGATTCAGCCGGGAATGTTGCAAAACCGATAAAAGCATATATTATAACCATAATCGGAGCGATAAAAGGCAAATAACAATATGGAATGTATTCCAATCCCACACCGAGAACATTTTGTGCATATACTGATGCAACTCCCCACGGCAGGGCTCCACACATTAGAGTGGCACCGGTTTCAAGAGTTCTCGAAAGAACACTGGTGTGTATCTTCATCTCCCGAAATGCCGGTTCCAAGGTTCTACCGGGAACTATAATTGATACCATCATTTCTCCTGTTGCAAGCAGCATTATATAGGCACTAGCAAGAGAAGCTAAGATTAAATCTCTGGGCTTCTTTATATATTTCATAAGGGTTTCAAGTAATACTTGCAATATCCCACACTTCTCCAATATTCCTCCCATTGCGGTCCCTGCCATAATTATGGCAACAGTACTCATCATGGAGTTTACCCCACCTTGTGTAAGAAGCTTATCTATGAGCTCATGACCAGTGTTAGAAACAAATCCATTGGCTCCTACCTCGATTATACCTGCAAGGCTGGCCCCTTGAGTAAATATCGAAGAAATGCCCGCCGATACAAAACTTATCATCAGTGCAGCAATGGCAGGTACCTTTAATACTGAAAGGGTGATTACTATTGCTGGTGGAACTAGAGTCACAAGTGAAAGATTAAAATTACTGCTCAGGGTTGATAAAATACTATCAACAGTTCCTAAGTTTACATTTTCTACTGCGGCATAGTTTCGGCCCACAAAACTGTATATAATAAGACTAATTATCATGCCCGGGCCTGATACATATAGCATTGATCGAACATGGTCAAACAGCTTGGTCCCTGTCATGGCAGCGGTAAGATTAGTAGAGTCAGACAGAGGTGAAACTTTGTCTCCAAACATGGCGCCAGCAACTATAGCTCCCGCTGTTATAGCCCTTGGAATGCCCAGGCCTTCGGCAACCCCCATAAGAACTATGCCCATAGTCGCAATAGTGCCAAAAGAACTGCCTATTAGCACAGAAGTTAATGAACACAACAAAAATGCAACAGGTACAAATATCTGTGGTGTAAGCAGCTTTAATCCATAATAAATCATGGTTTGAATAGTGCCACCTAAAATCCATGTGCCTACAACCATACCAATTACAATCAAGATTATGCAAGCACCTAGACCATTCCTCATTCCGTCAAGCATGCCTTTTTCAATATCTTCCCAAGAACAACCTAAATAAAGGGCTACAAGAGCAGCTGCCGTAGCTCCAAACACCAATGCCGTCTCCAGAACAAGAGCAGTTTTAATAGAAATCAATATAACTGCTATAACTAACATTAAAGCTGTAATAGCTTCTCCTGTAGTTGGTTTCCTTTTTTGGCCATTATTAAACATGTTTTGGTGTCTCCTCTCAAATGTTATCTTCTGTATTCGGTGTCATTATAACCAATTTAGATATTTACCGAATGATGAGTATTATGAAATATTGATGATACCCTCTTATTTTAACATAAAATCAACTTAGTCTCCTCCCGTAATCAGGTGCAAAACTTGGAAAGACGCTGATTTTTAGCTTACAGCTGATTTTAACATGCTTTTTTAGGATGTACTTCTTTCTATAATTGTTCTTCCTTCATGATCTTGAGTAAATTTCCCCGGTTTTTGGTACAAAGTAAACAGTTTTTCTTACACTTTTCACATTTTCTACATTTTAAGTATAATATAAATATCTTTTGTTACAGCAAGTGTTTTCACGTTGTTTAAGATTTATAATTATGTTGTAACGAAATAACCACCCCTTAAGGGGTGGCCATCGGATAGGTAAAGCAATGGGTAAACAAAACCGTAAAGACCCAGTTTTAATCAGCAGTATATAGAGCTAAGGCAATCGAAAGTATTTTATTATCGATAGTATCTGTTCTGGAGGTCATTACAATTGGCGCCGCCGCTCCTATAACGGCTGCCGCTACTTTTCTCCGTGCAAAAAACACCAGTGCTTTTGTTAAAACATTTCCTACCTGCAAATTTGGAACAAGAAGTATATCAGCATTACCTGCTACTTTACCACTTATATTTTTATGCTTTGCCGCTTCAATACAAATTGCATTATCCAAAGCGAATGGACCGTCGACAATAGCATTTTTTATCTGTCCTCTCTCCGCCATTTTGCTCAGTACCGCTGCATCGATGGTATCAGAAATGGCAGGGTTTACAGTTTCCAGTGCCGATAAAATGGCTACTCTCGGTGTGGTTATGCCAATTTTTCTTGCAAATTCCACAGCATTCTCGACTATTTGTTTTTTCTCCTCCAGAGTTGGTTGTATACTAATCGCACAATCTGTTAGTAATTGTAAACCCTCTCCATTGATTTTGTCATATACTGAGATTTGGCTTATTAATTTTCCTTTATTAAGACCGGTTTCTTTATTCAATACAGCTTTCAAAAATTGGCTGGATTGTAAAAGACCTTTCATGATAACATTGGCTTTTTTTTGTCTTGTAAGCTCAACTACTTTTTTGGCGGCCAAAAAGTTTTCTTTTATGTTAATTATCTCACAATCAAGTTTTATATAGTTTTCTTTGGCAATTTTAATAATTTTCTCCTCATCACCGACCAATATAAAATCTGCCAGATCCATTTTATTACATTCACTGACTATCCTTACAACATCATAATCTTCAGCAGCAGCTACGGCTATAGTTTTTTTATTTTCACTTTTGACATGTGATATAATAGAACCAATGCTTTTAATCATGCTAGTATTCCCCTTATTATTTTTTGGGTCTATGTTACAATTCCGGACATGATGATAAGATAATAATATACTGAAAGGAGAATGATCATGTCCAGAATTCGACAGCAATATGATGAGGAGT
>DUNY01000292.1 GCA_012839145.1 Thermoanaerobacterales bacterium | reverse complement strand
TTTGTTTTGTTTCCAAAATATCCAAATCACCCACCGTCCTTTACTTTGATATGAAAAATACCGGATGGTAGAATTATATGGTTGGTCTTTCTTTATTATTACCACAAAAATATACTTAAAATCTTTATAATAAGTGTGATTAATATTATTTTCTGGGTATTCCCACATTTTTCTTCTTTGTGCCAAGATTCTTACATAAAATAAGCCACGTCTTAACATAGGTTACCCTATGATTGTAAACGTAGCTTCATTGCCTATTCAGAAAGACGCCATTGTCCTTCCTTCTTATGAGTTTGTACAATATGTTTATTCCATTATACAACAATATATGCAGTATTTCAATATTTTTTTATAGTTTTTTTATTCTCATGTTGCTGAGTTTTCTACCCCTATCTTTTAACATCGACTATTCCTTCAATCCTAAGCAGTTCTTCTTTTATTTCCAACCCATCGCCGAAACCGGTGAGGGTTCCGTCTTTGCCTATGACTGATACTCCCTTTTTATGTCGGCTATGTTAAACAAAATAATAAAAAGAGCAAGTATTGCCAAAATACAATTATAATACGCATAATGTTAGAAAAGAATTATAGTATGCAAATCAAAAAAGGGCACCCCTGCAGACACAAGGTAGCCCAGAACATGCACATCTTGTATAACAATTTCAAACTTGACCCTCCGGGCAATCCTGTGCTATCATAGCGATGAGGTGAACTTATGAATATTCAGCAATTGAAATATTTTATAGCAGTTGCTCACTATTTGAATTTCAGCGAAGCTTCTAAACATTTATTTATCGCTCAGCCCGCATTAAGCCAGGGTATTGCAAGATTAGAAAAAGAGCTAAACGTAAAGCTTTTCGATCGTGATACCCACTCAGTTGCGTTAACTGCTGCAGGTAAAGTTTTCCTACAGGAGGTTCAAGAAATTGTTAAAAGACTTGATCTTGCAGTGGAAAAAGCCCAACGTACCCATGCCGGATATTCTGGACACCTACGAATCGGCTTTTTAAGTTCTTTGATAAAAATATACTTTCCACAATGGATTCCAGGTTTTCGTAACAAATACCAGCATGTCAATTTGAGCTTCAATCAATTGTTTATGGAGCCCTTGCGGAAAGCGCTAGAGAAAGGATACGTAGATATCGGTGTTACTCGATCCTTTGACTTGTTGTTATCGCCTGATCTCCAATGGCACAAGATATGTGATGATGGAATCTCACTAGTTCTTCGGAGAGATCATCCTCTCGCTGATTCACTTGTCCTTGACTTTGATGCCTTGGCCCGTGAACCCTTTATAATTGCAGCTTCTGAGACCTCTCCCAACTGGCATAAAAAAGTGCTTCAAATTTGTGCCAATCGTGGCTTTGTTCCTACATTTGCTCACACCCCCCTAGCCATAGAAACAGTTTATACCCTTCTCCAAGCCGGCTTAGGTATAGCCTTTCTCCCAAACTCAGGAAAAGTACATAATTTACCAAAACTAAAGTTTATTCCTTTGGAGGGGGAGGACACAAAAATTGATGTAGTTGTCGCCTGGAACAAACTAAATACCAATCCAACCATTCCCTTATTCTTGCAAGAAATTGTAGCTGTTCCATAGTCTATTAAACACTACAACATGCAGTATAATCTCTAATCAAAAGAAGTTTATACCTTCTCGGGCTTTTCTACAATTATGTAATTAAAGCAAAGACTATAGGGACCAATGTTTTTATAACAATCAACCTGCAGAGATGTAATATTGATATAGCAAAAGGGTCTTTTTCATAATCAATAGCTAAAGTTGCTATCACAGTAAATCCACCGGGAGCAGCCGATAAAAAACAGGTAAGCTTATCCCAGCCAGTAATTTTATTGATCAAATAAGCTACAAAAAAAGAACTTAAAAAAATTAAAATGGTAGAAATTAAAATGATCATAATGAATTTATCTGACACAATTATTTCAACTGTTTTAGCTGAAACATTATCCGCTACCATAATACCAGTTCCTATTAAGATAAATGTAACGATATTTGAAGAAACAGGTTTTATCTCAACACCCGTTAAAGATATTATTGATACAGTTAGCATTGAACCAACCATAACTCCTGCTGGAACTCCAAAACTTGAAATTAAAAAACCTCCAATTGAAGCTGCACATAAGATTAAAAAAGTTTTAGCCCAAGATTTTAAAAGTTTATGTACTGACATTGATTTAATATTAAGTGTTTTTACATAAATGTTCCTTATTGACTGCCTGATATTTTTAATAAATGTTGAATTGTTTGAACACTTTATAGTATTATTGTTTTTGTTAGGTATTTTATCGATATAATCAGTTTCAAACTTTTCTGCTAGTAATGGAAAAATAGCCAATGTAACCACAATACGAAGAGTGTGGATAACAGCTACAACACTTGTTTCAGCTCCGACAGCTAGGGCAATGAGTGTCATTTCCGGAAGACCGCCCATACTAGAGGAAAGAATGGCCGTATAAGCATCTAAAAATGTGAGACGCGTAAGGGTAAAACTCAAAATAAATATCATGGAAATAGACCATATAACAATAATACTCGCAGGTGCCATCATTGATTTTAATTCTCTCGCCTTGTCTCTAGTTACTCCAGAACCCGCAATATAACCTATTATTATTTGTACTAATGTTGGGAGAAAATCCGGTGATGATATTAATGGAAAATTCAACAATCGTAAAGTGCCAACTACTACTAATGACCCCAACATAGCTGGCGCAGGAATGTGAAGCATGCTAAACAAAGTCCAGCCTAAAAACCCTAACAAAAATAGATTAATGGTTCCTAGAACATATTCTATATTCATAATAAACCCCTTGCTATTTTATTTTTAACTTTTACCTTCTTATCACAAACAACAAATATTTTAAAATATATATCATTTTGTTTTTCGTGACGTACACGCCAAAGCTACGGATTTTTTTCTTCCATGGTCACCTACTATTGTGCTCTTTTGCTCATTTACTTTAACTTTAGTTTATTTTTTAGAAAACTTATACTTTCAATGACTCGTTGATCCGCTTTTTTTGTTTTTACGTAGATGATACAATCCTCACATCTTATTGTTAATGGTGTTTTTCTCCGGTTTTTTGTCAAGGTGGTCGAGGATTATATATGCAAAAAAGTGAGCTTAGGAGGTAGCTTTAAGGTGTTCCTTCATTGTGATCTGGCTACATTAC
>DUNY01000223.1 GCA_012839145.1 Thermoanaerobacterales bacterium | reverse complement strand
CGGTTCGGTGTATTTATCGCGGTATTTACTGAGCACCTCATCAGCGGTAACGCCAATCTTGTCACCTAACCATGTTTGGTATTTATCTGAAGTTAGATTAATCTCTAAGACTTTATCAGAGTCCTTGCCGACAATAAGGTATATTCCTGAAAAATATGAAGGCAATTTTTACTCGAAGGCTATTCCATATAAAGAGACCAGAAAGAGTTTTGGTATGGTTCTTTTCATAGGGTTTTTCATAGCATTTCTCTTTTTCATAGCTTCCGGAAGTGTAATATACTTCAAGCTGTTTAACGAGATAAAACAAGATGGAATAGAGTATGGCATACTTAAAAAAATAGGAACAACCGATAAAGAAATAAATGACATCATAACCAAACAGATAGGGATTATATTCTTCCTACCCTTTATAGTCAGCACTTCCCATTCCCTCTTTGCCCTAAAATCCCTGTCTAGTTTAATGATGAGAAACCTATTTACAAATGGTCTGACAGTGATGATGGGATACCTGATATTTCAAATTATATACTTCATGGTAATAAGAGCCATATATATAGATAAGATGAAAAACACCATGACTGTTTCCTAACCCCTTTTTGGGGTTTATTTGCAGTTATACTTATAGTTGTGTCAGGCTATAACTTAAGCGGCTGTGTTTTTCGTAATTGAAAGACACAGCCGCTTTTTGCTTAAAAAACAAGAGGAAGAATTGCCAAAAGGCATCACACTCCCTCGCGGCATACAAAAGCGTTTGCCGGTAAAGGCCGAGAATGTGAAGCGAAGTTTTAGCTTGCCTAAGATGCATAGAGAGAAGCGGTTATTGCAAAAAGTAGGTTTAGTAAAGTATAATATAGCATTTATACTTAATGATACATCATACAAAATAGTATACGATTTGGGTACTGATTTAAAACTTCTTTTATTTTTAGCATTTATTGTTTTAATATGTGAGTTGCTAGTTCTAATAAAAAATATAGGTAAAGGATCAATATCGATTAGGAAAACTCTTAAGCCTTTGTCAGAAATGGCGGAAAAAGCAAGGCAACTTAATGATGAAGTTTTTGATATGCGTTCCATGGCAAACGGCACACGTATCAAGGATTTAGCAGGTGCCATCAGCGATATTGACGCAAGCAGGCTTGACAAGCGCATATCGGTGGACGATTCCCAAAACGAGCTTAAAGACTTGGCGGCTGCCATAAATAATATGCTAAATCGCATCAGTGCTTCTTATCAATCACAGTTGAGATTTGTCTCGGATGCATCCCATGAGCTGCGCACACCAATATCTGTTATACAGGGATATGCAAATCTACTTGACCGTTGGGGTAGAAACGATGAGAAAACTATGCAGGAATCAATCGATGCCATCAAGAGTGAGACGGAAAACATGAAGGAACTGGTGGAACAACTTCTCTTCCTTGCCCGCGGTGATAATGAAACTTTACGGCTTCACAAACAAAATTTTGATGCTTGTGAAGTAGTAGAAGAGATAGTCTCTGAAGCACAAATGATCGATCCAAATCATATTTTTGAAATGGACTTAAACAGGCCTGCTCATATTAATGCTGACAAGCAGCTTTTTAAACAAGTCATTCGAATACTTGTTGACAACAGCATAAAATATACACCCGGAGAAGAGAAAATTATTATTAGAATCGTCAGTAAAGAAGGATCGGTTCGTATTACAGTTCAGGATAATGGTATAGGGATTGCTTCTGAGGAGCTGCCGGGTATTTTTGAGCGTTTTTATCGCTCCGATGAATCCAGGGCAAGAAAAACAGGCGGTTCAGGACTAGGCCTATCCATTGCCAAATGGATAGTAGAGCGCCACGGGGGCTACTTTGAAGTTTGGAGCAGAGTAGATATAGGTACTCGTTTTACTGTTGATATTCCTAAGACTGACATTTAGAGAGATGTAAGGGGGATAATTTATAAAAACAAGTTAGAAGGTGCCAAGCCGGAAAAGCAATTTTTAACAATAAATTTAGGGAGGAGATTTTTTGAGATTTTTACAGAAATATCGGATTATATTAATTATAGGTGTGCTTTTAATGCTTTGTGGTATTGCATATGCCGCCGACCAGCTATATCGGTTTAGGCATAATGATCATGATGCCCTTATTATAGGCGAAATTACCCACATGGATGAAACCGGTGCAAAAGTTAAGGTTGCAAAAGGCATTGTAAGTGCTAAAAACCTAAACGAAAATCATCCTAAAAAACAATTAAAACTCTCCGAAGCAAACATTATAATGCCTTTTGGCTATGAGGGCTTTTACAATGAAGATGGCAGCTGTACAGTCGACCCTTGTGTGGGAGATTATGTGCTTTTGTCACTTGATAAGGACGGAAATAATTTCAAGGTTGCCTGGGGAGCTTATAAGGTTGACAGCCTCG
>DUNY01000127.1 GCA_012839145.1 Thermoanaerobacterales bacterium | reverse complement strand
TAGAGTGTATTCATCCTCAGTAATTAAAAACGCCGCATGTCCTAAAAACTCTATATTCAAAAAATCACCTCCACTTTTGGACCATTATAACAAATAAGCCGCCTTTGGGCAAAATCTGCCTATTATTTTTGCAAAAAGATCCTTCGCTCGGATTACAAAGTGTCTCAGCATAAAAAACAACTCGCGGGCTTGGCTGTAAGGCAGTTATAACTTACTATCTGAAGTACAGCTTGAGTAAATAGAATTTTGTGTAACTGGCTTGTTTAATATGATATGTCATACCTCGAAATACAGGCTGAGGATGACGAGATAACGATAAGAGAGGTTGATTTTCAACCTCTCTTATCGTTAAATCAACCGATGGAGCAGTCGCTCCCTTTCCCCGTATAAAAAGTTTATCAAAGGAATTTCAAGCATAGTATAGCATCCTGGCTTTTGTCTGAGGCTTGCCCTAGCTGCAGCTACCATGATTTGACCTGCAGCTGCCGGATTACATATGGACATGATAAATTCTATGCGCTGGTTATGGGTAGCACCGGACACGCCCTTTCTTTCCATGTGCACCCCGTGTCCTTTGTCTATGAGACTTTTCACATCATCAACTTTGTAGACATGGGTTTCATCATGAATAAAGTAGGGGTCCTTTTTTACTGCCTCTGATATTTTTTCAAAATCATAACCGTCTTTTGTCTTCACATATACCAAGCGTTTATGAAGCCCGGTGCCTTCCGGAATAGTCATGGAAAGAGCATCTTCAACACCTTCAATAGCCTTGACCGCTACTGTGTGTCCCAGACTCATACCCGGGCCAAAGTTGGTATATGTAAGGCCTTTTGGAGTAACTACCTCCAATAAAGCCCTTACAATGGAATCTGAGCCTGGATCCCATCCTGCGGAAATTACGGCTACGGAATTGTGAGCCTTTCCTATATGGTCCAGGTCTTTTCGAAGATTCACAATAGAATCACCGTGAATATCAAAACTGTCAACGGTGTTGATGCCCATTTCCAGGTATCGAGGGGCCACCTGGGGAACGGAACGACTGGGTATGCTCAGAATGGCCACATCCACTTTCCCCAGTTCCTCTATATCGGCAACCACCGGAATATTCCCTGCCTTTTTTTTAGTTGAGTCGATTTTTTTAGGGTCCCTGACAACTATTCCTGCCACTTCCATGTCTGGACTTTCTTTAAGAGCAGGTAACACTTCCCTGCCCACATTGCCGAAACCGACTACAGCGATTCTGGATTTTTGCAAAATAATTTCCTCCCTTGGTATTTGTATGGAAAATAGTTTTTACAACAAAAAAACAACCGGGGCTATTTGCCGATTGTCTCATACTTGGCAAATACCTCTCTCTTGAAGTAGCTCTCCACCGGATTACTCCAGGTGACAGTTCCATACCTTTTCGATATAGCCCCAGCATGGCTTTTGGGATAAACCATACTTCGGCGATGACCCCTTTTGGTTTGTTTAATCGGCTTCCCAGCCTCCACAAACTTACTCTTGATACACCGCGCCTCTACCTCAACTCGTTTAGAGATGAGGTATGTATTTAATTTTATAAAACATATCACAATTTTTTTATTTTGTCAATTAACATTTTTTATGATATCTTTTACATAGGGTGTTTATAAATACTATTATTATGGTATAATATATCTTAATATAAACCTAATATCACTGTAAGAAAATTGTTTCACTGTCAGGAGGTTTTTAAAATGAATATAAGTAACGTTAGCTTGGGAGCCTCTTTTATCGCTGGGTTGTTGGCATTTTTTTCACCCTGTGTACTACCGCTTTTACCGGTATATCTAAGCGTATTGGCAGGCAGCAATGTTTCTTCCGGCGTAAAACGCAGCTCAATTATTGTAAATACTGGTGCTTTCATCCTTGGATTTTCTGCAGTGTTTGCCCTTTTGGGCTTGTCGGTAACGGCAATCAGTCAATATCTGGTGTTTAATCGTCCTGTTGTTGTAAAGGTTGCAGGGGTATTTGTAGTGATATTAGGATTGTTTTTGCTGGGATTTTTCAATATACCCTTTATGTTGAGAGAGCGGCGAAAACAAATTCAATTCAAAGCAATTAACCCATTTTCAGCTTTTGTTCTAGGTTGTGCATTTTCTTTAGGCTGGACTCCTTGCATCGGCCCGGTGCTTTCTTCGGTGCTTTTAATGGCCGGCAGCACCCAAAGTTTTAAATATGGCTTTTTGATGCTGCTCATATTTTCCATGGGTCTTGCTTTACCCTTTTTCATACTGGCTTTAGCGGCAGATAGGGCAACGAGCTTTTTAAATATAACCAAAAAGTATACACCTTACTTTCAAAAAGCCGCAGGGGTAATGCTGATTATAATGGGAGTTTTGCTGTACCTTAACAGATTATAATAATATGATTAAATCTGGAAGGAGATATGTTATGTTAAAAAAGCATAAGGCTTATTGGGTATTGGCATTTTTTGCCGTTGTGTTAATCTCAGTTTCTGTATTTTTATCAGGATGTGGTAAAACCCAAACCGCGGAAAATAAGGTTGCTCCTCAGCAGGGTTATTTGGCTCCGGACTTTGAATTGGAAGACCTGACAGGGGAACAGATAGCTCTTTCGAGTTTGCGTGGAAAAACTGTTGTGATAAACTTTTGGTCCATGGGATGCAGTTATTGCCTCCAGGAAATGCCTGACTTTGAAGCCTTTAATCGTTCAAAACCTGAAGATGTGATTGTCTTAATGATTAACCTTGACAAAGATCGCAGCCGGCTTGCCGCCTATATCAATAATCAGGGTTACAGCTTTAATGTGTTAAAAGATGAAGTGGGGGATACAGCCAGATCTTATCTTATTCGTGGGATTCCTACAACTTTAGTGATTGGAAAAGACGGTGTAGTAATGCATCGAGTGGAAGGCCTCATAAATCTGGATGACCTGAATAGAATTGTAAACAATGAGCCCCCGAACAAAGTCCCTTTTAGCTTATGATAGACAATACAAGGGATATGGTCATATCCCGAAAAAAATCGAAGCAGTACGATTATATGCTCCCCTTGTGATAGACAGTTAAAATAAATAAAACTGTTTACACTTGGGTGGGATTTTAAGGAGGCTGTCTTTCTGAGCGAAGCGAAGAATCTAGGGGAAGATTCTTCGCTTCGCTCAGTATGACAATAATGATATTGCTGGGTTTCATAAGAATGACAATAACTTCCTTAAGACCACGCCTTCTTTAAGAAGACATGTTTTTTTATAACCGCGTTCTAAGAAACTATATTGTACGCTTGTTTATGGAAAATAACTAAGTCTTGTGTAAGTTGTTATAATTACCAATAAAGAAGAGATGACCAATTATGCAAAAAATTAAAGAAATGGAAGACAGCACCACCAAAGACATAGTAAGGAAATGTCCATG
>DUNY01000385.1 GCA_012839145.1 Thermoanaerobacterales bacterium | reverse complement strand
GAAAAAAACGGCAACCAAGCGCCGGTTGCCGATTATATAGATGATTTGCGATTTGAACAAATGCCGGGCGGCATTGTAAAAATAGATTTGATAGTTGAAAATAATTCTTATGAAGTCAAACTATCTACAAAGATAGAACCACCGGCACCAGAGAAGGCTCTGAAAAAGGAAGCATTATAGCAAAGAACACAAACCCGGAATTTATTGGAGTCTTCTCAGGCACTTAACTTGTTAACTTATTCAAAAAATGATACTTAACTTAACTTATTCCAGTGATTGATAACTCTAAATATATATAGACAGTCTCAAACGAAACTATCTGGTTTATTAACGAAAAACATAGAGCATCCGGTATATTTCAGAAAAACGAAGGGGGAAGGATTATGAGATACTTAAAAAGTAATCAGGGGTCAGCTCTGGTCATAATGCTCTTTACGGTGGCCATTGTATCACTTCTTGGTGTGACACTAATTTCCACATCCCTTCGAGAAAATAAGATTTCCCACTACCAGGAGGATTCCATCGCAGCCCAATACATAGCCGAGGGGGGCATCCAAAAGGCTCTGGTGTCATTGAAAGACCACCCTCACTGGAAATCCGACCCTTATTGGGATAACTTTTTAGACAGGGAAATTCCTTCAGGTGACGGAACCTACATCTTGACCTTAAATGAAAAGAGCAGCAACCTACTGGAAGTTGTTTCAACGGGGAAATCCCGCTTCGGGGAAAGGATACTCAGAGCCGATGTCAAGATAACCAGAGCAAATAAAGCTTTTGTGAACCTGGTATCAATTAACAGTCAAACAGCCATTACCTTGCGTGGAAATGTGGATATCTTTGGAGATATGTATTCCAACACAGATTTGACCTTTAACGGGAATACCCATGTTCGTGGGAACATCACATGTTTGGGAAAATCCATAATACATGGAAATCAGAATATTGACGGGGAATTTTATTCAGGAGATGATATAAATATTTCCGGTAATTCCAACATAAAAGGTAATATCTTGGGCATGGGCAACTTGACTATAGACGGTAACCCCAATTTGAAAGGTACAATTCAAATTAACGGTGAAGTTACTCCAAAAGGCAAGTATGATATTGTATACGGTGGAGTCGGACAGCGTGAACCCATAGTATTTCCCGAACTGAACGCAGGTCTTTTACAATCTTACCGTCAGGATGCCATGGATGAAGGTAAGTATTACGAAGATGACAGCTTCCCTATGCGGATTTCCGGCACAACCTTTGTAGATAGCAACGTAAGCATTAGGGGAAACAGAGCCATGACAGGTCATGGGGTGCTTGTCATAAACGGAGACCTTGAGATAGACGGAAATACAGATATTATCAGCGATAAAGACGGAGCAGTGGTTGTGATAGTAAACGGTAATGTAAAAATTTACGGGAACCAGTTATTAAAATGTGTGTTTTTCTCTACAGGAGATTTCAAAATATGGGGAAACACAACGATCTATGGGAGCATTGTATCAAAGAATATTGGCGGTACAGGTAATCTTGATATTCGAACTCTAGATGACCTGCAAGACAGACTTCCCCATGATGCACCGGGAATATTTGAAACCAAAGTTGAGATGGAGACCTTAACCTACTGAATATGATGGGGCAGTCATCTGAGTTTTAGCCGTAGACTACAAAGCCAATTAAAATGCTAAAATAATATTAATTAATTGCTATGTGAGGGGGGTAAAATTATGTTTTTTGGCATAAACAATTCCATCCTCGGGCTTGACATAGGTTCATCTCATATGAAAATAGCCCACCTTAAACAACACAGACAAAACTGGAAACTTATAAATTGGGCAATTGTCAAAACCCCCGAAGACACTATTTTAGACGGGAAAATATTGAATAAAGATAAACTGGTGGGAGTTTTAATAGACATTCTAGCAAAATACAAATTCAATGAGAGAAAAGTCGTAACGGCCGTATCAAATCTAAGGATTGTCACCCGCTATATCACAATGCCCCAAATGCCTGAAAAGGAATTAAATCAAGCTGTAAATTGGGAGGCTAAAAATCATATTCCCATTTATGACGAGAATATGAAAATAGACTTTAAAGTACTGGGTAAAGCTGATGACAACAGGACAAGACTTGTAATAACCGGTATATCAAAACAAACTTCTTTGGAATATCTGGATATGCTTACAGATGCCGGGCTAAAACCCGTAGCTATAGATATTTATCCTGTATCCTTGCAGAGATTTTTTGGAGGTTCTGGCAGCAGGCAGCCATTTTGTATTGTGGATTTGGGAGCCTTTCATACAAAACTGGTGATAATTCAAGAGGATTCCATTTATACTGACAGCATTATTCCTGTAGGTATAAAGGAGATTCAAGATAATCTAATTGATTATTTCGGCATCCAGGAGGAGCAACTTGAGTCATGGCAACAAAACTTCTCCATTGCATCCTATAGAGAGAAGCAAGAATATGCAGACCTCTTTCAAATTATTATGCCTTCCCTTAATGAACTGGTAGATAGTATAAACAGATTTCTACAGTTTTTCAGTACACAAAACCGGGGTCAACCGATGAGTAAGCTGGTTTTGACAGGCGGTGGTGCTTTATGGAAGGGATTAGGGGATTTTATCGCTCAAGAAACAGGTATTCCTTTCACATCTGAGTTGGAATTAAAAAATCCGGTTCTAGACACTTCAAATGTCAACAAAGAACAGCTACATCTTTTATCCAATGCCATAGGTCTGGCTATGAGGGGAGTGGTCTATTGATGAATGAAATAAATCTTCTCCCCGATGATTATATAAAAAAAAGAAGAAGAAAGCCTAAAAAAATACTTAAAATAAGTCTTGCTGTAGCAGTAGTGATCCTTTTGATTCTGCTATCGACAACTGTCGTTAACCGATATCAGCAGCTCAAAACAGTGACGGCTCATGCCAATAAGATTTATAATGAGGACCTGACACCTCTTTTGAAAAAAGAGCAAAAGCTGCGGGAAACGGAAAGGGATATAACCCAAAAATACAATCTATTTTTAGAACTGCAAAATCAGAAGACTCTACTATCAGAGATACTTCTTGAAATTGCCCAACTAACCCCTGAAAACATACAGATTAAAAATATTGTTATAAGTAATGATAAAAGCATTGTTATTTCGGGGCAGGCTCGTTCTGACACAGACATTGCGCAATTTATGGTAAGCGTGGGTAAGGCCGCAAACTTTAGAGATATCAATCTTAATCACATTACAACTGAGGCTGGTCAGAGGGGCGATAATCTTTTTACCTTTCAAGTTACTTTTTTCGTAAAGGAAAAAGGCGGGATATAATTGATTGAATTGAAAAACCGGGAGAAAAAGTTTATTATTATAGGTATCATCATTATTGCAGTATCTCTGGCTTATGCCCGGGTATTTTATCCACTGTATATTAATATCAATGCTTTAAAGAAAGAATACAAAGAAAAACAGGGAATTGCAAACGATCTGGCAGAAATAAAATCCACCGTAAAACTGCTTGAGGAAAAGATAGATGATGATATGAAATTACTTGAAAAGGTGGAACAAAACTTACCTACGGGAAAAAACATTCATAAACTGGTGGTAGACTTAGAAACTTTTATAAGTAAGAATCATCTTAGGCAGCATGCCTTTGCTCCTCAGGATGTGGAGGCCAGAGAAACTTATTATATCCTGCCCATTAATATCAGGGTTTCCGGCAAGTTTGAGGATATTATAGGATTTTTAAAGGATTGGGAAAGTTATCATAGAATTATTAACATAACTGAAACCAGGATGTATCCGGATGAAGATAATAATATAGTCGGTGAATTTGTTGCAAATATATATATATTGAAGACCGAGGAAGGTTTTGTAGAAGATTTGGATAATCATATTTTCAACGGCGAAAAGGGCAGGAGCGATCCCTTTGCTCCTATTTGATTTAATAAAAACAGAAAGGAAGGTGCTGCAGTGCGTAAAGCCATTTTTTCTGTACTTGTTCACAATGAGTATGGTGTGGTTACAAGGATTTCGGGTTTATTTACCAGACGAGGTTTTAACATTACCAGCTTTACAGGCGAGGAAACCGAAGACCCCAGAATATCCCGTATCACCATCGTGGCTGAAGGGGACGAAAGGGAACTTTCTCAGATAAAAAGCCAGGTGGAAAAACTGGTGGATGTCATCAAGGTTGTGGAGCTTGACATCAAGGATTCGGTTCAGAGGGAATTGGCCCTTATCAAAGTGGGGACTGATGACAAAAATCGAACGGAAGTGTTCCAAATAGTGGAATCATTCCGGGGCAAGATAGTGGATATTGAACCTGAAGCGGTAATTATAGAACTTACCGGAGATGTAAACAAGGTAAAAGCCTTTCTAAAAATGATGAAACACTATGGTATAATTGAGATAGTAAGGACCGGCGGTATAGCCTTGCAGCGAGGCAAGGAGAGCATATATGATGCACCGGATCCGGACAGGACACCACTTAAGGAGGAAATCCAATGATCAGTGACAGAGTAAAGAAAGGCGTAATGAGGGCACCTCACAGGTCCTTGTTTTACGCCATGGGATATACAAAGGAAGAACTGGACCGGCCTCTTATCGGTATTGTGAATGCCCAGAACGAGATAATCCCAGGGCATTTTCACTTGGACAATATTGCTAAGGCAGCCAAAACAGGTGTTTCCATGGCAGGGGGCACTCCCATAGAGTTTCCGGCAATAGGTGTATGTGATGGTATAGCCATGGGCCATGTTGGTATGAAATATCCTCTAGCCACTCGGGAACTTATTGCAGATTCCATCGAAGCTATGGCTGTAGCTCACGCCTTTGACGGGTTGGTGCTTATACCCAATTGCGACAAAATAGTGCCAGCCATGCTTATGGCGGCGGCTAGGATAAATATTCCGGCAGTGGTTGTAAGTGGCGGTCCCATGTATGCGGGACGTTATAATGGAGAAGATGTGGACCTTAACACCTGCTTTGAAAAGGCATCGGCTTTTACATCAGGTCTTATAAGCGAAGAAGAGTTGGATGAAGTGGAACGACAGGCTTGTCCCGGATGCGGGTCTTGTTCCGGACTGTTTACCGCTAACTCCATGAACTGCTTGACCGAGGTCCTTGGCATGGGACTTCCCGGCAACGGTACCATTGCTGCCAATACCGGTGCTCGTATAGCTTTGGCGAAAAAGGCAGGAATGCAGGTTATGGAAATGGTTAAAAGAGACATAAAACCTCGAGATATAATGACAAAGGAAGCCTTTGAAAATGCCATTACCGTTGATATGGGTATGGCCGGATCAACCAATACGGTATTGCACCTGCCGGCAATTGCCAATGAAGCGGGAATAAAGCTGGAGCTTGACCTTTTCGATAAAATTAGCAAAAAAACACCATACCTTACCAAACTGAGCCCCAGCGGCCATCATCATATGCAAGATCTGCATGAGGCCGGGGGAATACCTGCACTTATGAAGGAACTATCCCGAAAAAATCTGTTGAATCTAGACTTGATTACGGTTACAGGTAAAACCGTAGCAGAAAATATTGCCAAGGCTGAAATTAAAAATGACCAAGTGATTCGGCGGCTGGAAAACCCATATAGAGAAACCGGAGGTCTTGCCATTCTCTGGGGCAATCTGGCTCCTGATGGTGCTGTAGTCAAGGAAGCTGCAGTAGCATCGGAAATGCTCTATCATGAAGGCCCGGCCAAAGTCTATAACTCAGAAGAAGAAGTAACGGAAGCCATTTTCTCCGGTAAGATTCAAAAAGGTGATGTGGTGGTTATCCGCTACGAAGGCCCCAAGGGAGGCCCCGGTATGCGGGAGATGCTCTCTCCCACCTCATCCATAGCAGGTATGGGTTTGGATAAAGATGTGGCCCTCATCACCGACGGCCGATTTTCCGGAGCAACCCGTGGTGCATCTATCGGGCATATATCTCCGGAAGCCATGGAGGGAGGACCTATAGGGCTCCTTCGCGACGGGGATATAATTCGTATAGATATAAAACAATGTAAGATTGACGTCCTTCTTTCAGATGAAGAACTGGCCGACCGCAAGGCTAAATGGCAGCAGCCCGAACCTAACATAAAGACAGGGTATCTCTCTCGCTACGCCAGGTTGGTTACATCGGCCTCCACCGGTGCAGTGCTAAAATAACATTTTTGAAATCTTCTATGGTGAAGGTAATGACAAACGATCTCTTTTAAGCAAGACCACCCCTACAAGGGCAAACCCATCGTGGTAATTCAGGATGCACACTGACGCACCATTGTCAGTAGCGGCGACTTGTAGTCGCCCGTTCTTACATATCTGAAACAAATAGGGAACGTTTCCCATAAAATCTTTTACGAAATAATTTTAGCAAAAAACAACCCCTGATCTTGTAAGATTAACATCATAAGATCAGGGGTGTTTAATTTTACCGAAATCCGATAATGGGAATTCTGAGAATTTGTCCGGGATATATGACATCATTTGGGCCTTCAAGGTGATTTGCCTCTACGATTCCCTCAACAGTAGAATCAAACCTCCGTGCAATAGCCGCTAGTGTATCTCCTCGCTGCACTACATAAAGGACCTCCTGCCTTATATAGGGCTGCAGCATTGAAAGGGGATCCATGGACTCTGCGGTACCATACATATGATGATCCCTGGGAATAAAAAGAATTTGCCCCGGAACTATCATCATATCTGTCCCGACCCAGTTATGTTCTATGATTTTTTGAATGGTTACATTAAACCTGTTTGCTATCATACCAAGAGTATCACCGGGCTGAACGATATAGATTATCATAGCACCATCCTCCTACTTATACTTTCTTATACTTTAATAGTATATTATTCAGGATGGCAAAAAAGGTTTACTTAAACTTTCGTGCCAAGGTGCCAGGCACCTAAGTTATTAAGTTATTGAATGTTCAGATAAAAACGTTGAGAACTGTCCATTATTATAAAAAATAAGGCGCCATAAACTCATTGTTTAATGGAGCCTTATTTTTATAAATAGACTATATCAAGCACGGATTTCCTGACGTAAGAAAAGTGTATATGTTATGCCGAAAATAATCAGAGTGCCTGCTATAAGGCCTGTGAGGTGCGGCCATATAAGAAGCAAGCTTTGCCCAAGGGGCAAAAACCCCGGAATCGAGCCATAAGCCTGTTCCAACAACACCGGTCCCAGAGTTCTGACACTTGGAGACAGTAGGGTTACAGCTGCCTCGCTGTAAAGTGTGGATGGGGACAGTCTGCTTAAGCCCTGAGCGACCCGAACATTGTAAAGCTGTGTCAAGGTATCGGCGTTTTTGGTTAAAGGATAAATGGCATCGGCCAACATGCCGGCCAATATAGGAAGAAAGATGGAAAAGAAAAGCCATAAGGCAATTCCGCACAGAGCCGATGTTGCTGTTTGACGAAAAATAAGGGAAAACAGCATGGCCAAAGCCAACCAAAATGCCATATACACTATGCTTATGGCAAGATACAGCAAGAGCCTCAAAATCTCTTCTCCGGTGGGCGGCACCCCTGTCAGGAGAATGCCCATGCCTGCTACAAAACCACCTAAAGCCAGTGTCATTAGGATCAGCACAAAGAGTCTGGCAAGAAACTTACCGTTGATAACATCATCTCTGTATATGGGCTGTGCCAAGAGCCTGGTCAAAGACCCGCTGTTTTGTTCCCCGTTGATGGCATCAAAGCCCATAGAAATACCTACCAAGGGTCCCAACAGTGAAAGAAACCATGTAAAGGATGGGAGGGAAGTTCCGGCGGTGGTAAATAGACGAATTAAAATAAAATTTGCTGCTGAATCTTCAGTGGCGGCTCTTATAT
>DUNY01000253.1 GCA_012839145.1 Thermoanaerobacterales bacterium | reverse complement strand
TAAAAAATCAAAATCGACTAAAGAGGAGATTCAGCCACTCATGGATGACCTCTTGGAAATATGTACCCGGTACTATAGAGATGATAATAGCGTAATCAAAGAACGACAGGGTCTTAACATTAATGGTGCTCTATTAATCAAGTTTTTGGCAAGGAGGTGGCATCGTTGACAACTAGGATGTGGGAATTTGAGGCAATTGATACACTGTTTTTTAGAGACGGCACACCTCACAATGCCGGAGAAGGTGGAGGTTTAGGAATTAAAAGCATATTTCCACCTTATATATTCACACTCCAGGGAGCTGTCAGAACAGGATTAGCCATAGGACAAGGTTGGGCACCAAATGGTGACATACCATTTCCTGAAGAATTGGGTGATGGAGATTATTTAGGTGAAATTTCTTTTGAAGGCCCTTATTTAAAGCACGGTAAAGATCATCTCTTTCCAGTTCCCTTAAACTTGTTACATAAAGATTTAGATAAATTTAGCCGAGTTGTACCTCAGGGAAAATCATACGATACGGATATGGGCAGAGTAAGACTTCCCGTTTTAACAGAAACCCTTAGAGGAGCAAAGACAATGGACGACTTTATGATAAAAGAAGATATTTTATATAATTTCCTAAATGGCCAAAAACTTACTTTAAACGAAAAGGATTTTATTGAGAAATCAGAACTTTGGGGCAAAGAGGAGAGGACAGGTATAGGTATTGAAAAATCCACTAGAACCTCAAAACAGGGTATGTTGTACTTTACCTCACACATAAGACCAAAACCAGAGCTGTCTATAGTTGTTAAAGTTAAAGGTATCAATGAAAAATGGCATCAAAAGGTTTCATCAGTTCTCCCCTTAGGTGGAGAAGGAAGAATGGCCACAGTCAAAATTGCTGATGATAAAAATATCATCCCACCTATGCCCGAACTAAAAGATGAGGCAGGAAAGATTACATTTACTGTTACTTTGATTACTCCTGGCTGTATTTTGCCTTCAGAAAAAGCACAAAACACAGCAAAGGATATGGAAGATTTGATTAAAAAAGGATATCCATCTATCCCGGGCAATTGTGTTTCAGCTTGTAGAGGAAAGTTAAAACAGGTAGGAGGATTTGATATTGAAAAACGGGAACCAAGGCCTTTGATTCCCATTATACCGGCAGGAAGTATGTGGTTTTATGAAGGTGATACCAAGGATATTGATACCTTAAAAAATCTTCATGGTAAAGTTTCAAATCCACTGGGATTTAATCAAATAATAATTGGAAACTGGGGGTTTAATTATGAAAGCCGATATAATAGGACTGTTAAGTGAAACAAGTATGCATCCAGGTTCAGAAAGCTCAACAGGAGTTGTAGATCTTCCTATTGCAAGGGAAATTACTACAGCTTATCCTGTTATAACTGGTTCTTCTTTAAAAGGTGCTTTTAGGGAAAGTTTTGAAGACAGGATGGATAAAAAGGAAACTGACAAGGTTTTTGGAGAGCAAAATAGAGCAGGAGACATCTCCGTTTCAGACGGCAGAATTCTCCTACTTCCTGTAAGAACTTTAATTGGACATTATAAATGGGTTACATGTCCGTACATACTAGACAGGCTTTTCCGGGATTTAAAACTTGCTGGATACAAAATAGAAGAAGTCAAAATTCCTGAAATCAAACAAGGTAAAGCTCTATACCATGGAACTGATGAAGAAATATTTTTAGAAGAGATTACATTTACACATCAAGAGAGTCAAGATCTGCTTGGAAAGCTAACGAAAATAATAAAGCCTCTTTTATACCACAAATCACTAAAAGACAGGCTATTAAATCAGTTAGTAATAATAAGTGATGATGAATTTGCCTATTTTGCAAAATATGGGCTTGAAGTTCGAGCCAGAAACAGGCTAAGTAGTGAGACTAAGACTAGTGAAAATCTTTGGTATGAAGAGTGTCTACCACCAGATACACTCTTTTACACTCTGTTCTTATGTCGATCTGGAAAGGAAGCCTCACTTGAAAAGCTTCAAGAAGCCTTTTTAGAGAAACCCTATATTCAAATAGGAGGCAATGAAACCATTGGCCAAGGGTGGTGCGTTTTAAGCCGGTGGGAGGAAGGTGGGGAAAAATGAAAAAAAACCTAGAGCAAAAAAGGGCTGAATATGCCTGTGATACAGTTAAAAAAAGATTGAAAGATTTTGAAGGGGAAAGTAAGAAAAGAGAAAG
>DUNY01000374.1 GCA_012839145.1 Thermoanaerobacterales bacterium | reverse complement strand
TCATTATTGCAGGATGTACAAAACCCACTTTCGGCTATCTGCAATGAGCTTATTCCCACTTCCTCCAACTGTCTTTTATTAGTCAAAACAAGATCCAACATCCATTTCCCATCACCCATGTCTTCTATCAGTTCATTCCAATACGGAAAAGCATTTTTAATGATATTTATTACGGGTGCGTCTACTTCATAACAACAGCTATTAATGCAGGGCCCGATACCCACCAATATATTTTCCAGTAAAGAACCAAATTCTTTCATCATTTTTAAAACTGTCTTTTGCCCTATCTTGCTTACAGTACCTTTCCAACCAGCATGGACCAGACCTGCTGCAGGGGTTTTTAAGTCTAATAAAAATATTGGGACACAGTCTGCATAATAGGTTACCAGCGCTACTTCTCTGTCCTTCGTAATCATTGCATCAATGCCTGCTATATCTGAATCCTTTAAAATCCCTTTTCCCCGGTCCCCAGCACAAGCTACATAAATCCTGTCTTCATGAACCTGGTCTGACGCCACAAGATTTTCAGGATTTATATTGAGCGCTTCACAAAAAAACCTGTAGTTTTCTAGAACATTATTTTTATCGTCTTCATTTTTTAAACCTAGATTCAGTGAGTGGTAAGGCGGCTTGCTCACTCCTCCTAAACGTGTGGAAAAACCGTGTGTAACAAGACTGGTTTTTTCAAATGACGGTATAGTCAGGTATGCTAGTGAACCTTTATAATTAAGCTTGAAAGCCAATGTTAACACCCCATTTCATCTACTTATGTCGGCAAATCTTACAAGTTTTACATTTTTCATCTATACATCTCGCGGTGCTCTTATATTCCATTGCTCTATTATGCTCTAAAATAAAGTATTCCTTGTCTAAACCCAAGTCTATATGTTCCCAAGGCAAAACATCTTCTTGGCGCAAAAACCTATGAGCGTAATACTTAATCCCTTTGCCATTAATCTCAGCCTTTTTATACGCTGAAGTACTTGCACCATTTTTGTATACATCATAAAGGAGTAAACCAGTTTGCCGGTCCCCTCTGGATAGGGCTGATTGTATTTGGGAAAGGCGTGGGCTTTCAAAAATTACCCTAATTCCCTTGGGGCTCAAACGATTTTGAAGTAACCTGATCTTTTGATTTAGTAGTTTCACTGACTCCATTCCAAACCATTGAAACGGGGTAAACGGCTTTGGAATAAACGGATTTACACTTATAGTCAGATTGCCGCGTTTATTCCCCAAGCCTTTTATGAAATCCTTTAAAAAAGTTAAAAACTCAATCATTTCATTTATATCGTCACCGGTTTCTCCGGGCAAACCAATAATGTAGTATAGTTTTACATTATCGATACCGTATTTGTGCGCAAGTTTTACAGAACTTAACACATGCTCATCAGTTATTCCTTTGTTAATAATGCGCCTGAGCCTGTTGGAACCGGCTTCGGGGGCAATGGTCAATGTTTTATGGCCACTGAAAGCAAGGCCGTTCATTAGAGGTTCTCTCAATGTATCAGCTCTCAGGGAAGATACGGAAAACTTTATACCCTTTTCCACCAACTTTTCAGCCAGTTCGTCAATAACTGGATAATCTGAAACAGCGGCTCCTACAAGGCCTATTTTCCCTATATGATTTGAACCGAACTCTGCCCGCTCTAATACTTTATCAATTGACCTGTGGCGGGGAACTCTATAGCAGTAACCTGCCATGCAGAACCTGCAGTTTCTACCACACCCCCTGGAAACTTCCATTAAAAACATATCCTTAAATTCAGTATACGGAGTTAAAATAACCGATTCGGTATTAAACTTGTTTAGATCTTTCACCCAGCGTTTTCTGATTTTTCTCTGTGCATAATTTTTACTTTCTACATTCTCAACTTTTCCTTCTTCATCGTATGAGATATTGTAAAAAGACGGAACATAAACTCCCTTAATTTGTGCTAAAGCTTCGAGAATTTCCGGCTTGCTTCTGTTTTGAAATTCCTTGTATTTCTCCATTATTTCGTGGATTACTTCTTCACCTTCACCAATGACAAAAAAGTCAACAAAAGGTGTGAGGGGTTCAGGATTAAAAGTGGCAGCAGGTCCTCCGGCCATTACGAGCGGCATTTGACGTCTTTCCGAAAAAACAGGAATCCCGGCGTATTCGAGGATTTTGATGATATTTAAATAGTCCATTTCAAATGATATAGAAAATCCCACTATATCGTATTCATTTAAGGACTTGTCCGCTTCT
>DUNY01000019.1 GCA_012839145.1 Thermoanaerobacterales bacterium | reverse complement strand
GAGACAATTATCCTTACGATATGTTTGCTGTCCCGCTTGAAGAAATCATCAGGATTCACGCTTCTTCCGGTACTACCGGGAAGCCTACGGTAGTTGGTTATACTCGTAGGGACATAGCCAATTGGGCGGAGCTTGTTGCCCGGTGTCTTACTATGGGGGGTGGCCAGCGGGACTCAGTAGTTCAGATTTCTTACGGATATGGTCTTTTTACAGGAGGTCTCGGTTTTCATTATGGTGCGGAAAAACTTGGAGCGGTAGTAATACCTACATCCGGCGGTAACACCCGTCGACAAGTGATGTTAATGAAGGATTTAAAAACCGAGATTCTGGCATGCACACCGTCCTATGCCTTATGCATTATTGAGACTCTCGAAGAAATGGGTATAAAAAGAGATGAACTGAATCTGAAATCGGGAATTTTCGGAGCGGAGCCATGGTCTGATAACATGCGCAAGGAACTGGAAGAAAAATTAGGTATTAAAGCACTTGATATATATGGGTTAAGTGAAGTTATCGGTCCGGGCGTAGCCTGTGAATGTATTGAGCAGCAGGGCCTTCATATTTTTGAGGATTTCTTCATTCCTGAAATAATTGATCCGGTTACAGAAGAGCCTTTGCCTGAAGGAGAAAAAGGCGAGTTGGTAATAACAACCATTGATAAAGAAGGCTTACCTGTTATCCGATACAGAACCAGAGATATCACATCACTTTCCTATGAACCCTGTGCCTGTGGCAGAACTCATGCCAGAATCGGAAAACTCCTAGGTAGAACCGATGATATGCTCATTATTCGTGGTGTCAATGTATTCCCGTCACAAATAGAAAGCGCCCTGATGGCCACAGGTGATGCGGAGCCTCATTACTTAATTATCGTAGACCGTGTTGATAACCTTGATTCCATGGAAGTTTGGGTGGAAGTCTCGGAAAAGCTGTTTGCTGACGAGGTTAGAAAACTTGAGCATGTTCGGAAAAAGATCGCATCAGACATATATACCACTCTGGGTATTAATGTGAATGTAAAACTGGTTGAGCCACACACCATCGAGCGAAGTGAAGGTAAGGCAAAACGGGTTATTGATAAGAGAACGTTATAAGGCACACTTGAACAAAAATAGATCGGAGGGATTTTATGTTTGTGAAACAAATATCGGTGTTTTTAGAGAACAAGCCAGGTAAGCTTTCTCAAGTAACTGACATACTTGAGAAAAATAACATTGATATCAGTGCCATATCCATTGCCGATACTACAGAATTTGGGATTCTCCGCATGATCGTAAACAAACCGGAAGAAGCGGTATCAGTTATAAAAGCTGCAAAGTTTCCGGTGAATACCACCGAAGTCTTGGCTGTGGAGGTATCGGATAAACCCGGTGGTTTAAACTTTGCTCTTCAAGTGCTAAATAAAGCCGGTGTGAGCATCGAATACCTTTATTCTTTTATAAAGCGAAACGGAGATCGAGCCCTCATATTGTTTCGTGTTGAAGAGCCGGCCAGAGCTGTAGAGGTATTACAGTTAGCCGGAGTGAAGCTTTATACTACTGAGGAAATAAATTCATTATAATTACCAATATTGCGCACAAATATGACACTGAGATTTTACGGATAAATCATATATTTCGAGCTTTGGTTTAATAGGTAAAACTTAACTACTCTCGGGGGAAGACTAAACCCGGGAGTTTTTTTCAGTCTGTAGATAAACCAGCCTTTAGGTTTGACTTGGTTTTTAAAGTGATATACTATTTAGACTGGATTGATAATTCATTTTAGAAGTAATGGCTATCTTATGGGAACTATAAAGTCAAGGAGAGTAAAAAATGGAAGATATTTTACAACTAATCAAAGACAATCGCTATACCGATGCCCGATCCCTATTACTACAAAAAAATGAGGTTGATGTGGCGCTTTTTCTGGAGGAGATACCAAGGGAAAGGTCTTTTGTAATCTTTCGTATACTTCCAAAGGATTTTGCGGCAGATGTTTTTTCATATATGTCCCCCGAACAACAAAAATATATTGTTGAAAATATAACCGATAGGGAAATTCAGTTAATTCTTGACGAACTTTTAATCGATGATAAAGTGGATTTTCTTGAGGAAATGCCGGCAAATTTCGTGAAAAAAGTATTAAAAAACACCGATGAAAACACTAGAAAACTTTTAAACCAATTCTTAAGTTACCCGCAACATTCTGCCGGAAGTATAATGACAATAGAATATGTGGACCTGAAAAAGGAAATGAATGTAAAGCAAGCTATATCTAGGGTAAAATCAATAGGAAAAGATAAAGAGACTGTGGACATCTGTTATGTTATGGACAGTAATAGACGGCTAGAGGGTGTTCTCCCTTTAAGAAGACTTATATTGAGTGAGGAAGACAATTCCGTAGAGGAAATCATGGACAGGGATATTATTTTTGCCCACACCCTTGAAGATCAAGAGGAAGTGGCCACAAAATTTACTAAATATGATCTTATCTCAATGCCGGTAGTAGACCAGGAGAATCGATTAGTTGGCATTATTACCATTGATGACATCTTAGATATAATTGAAGAGGAAGCTACCGAAGACTTTCAGCGAATGGCAGGAATGGAACCTACTGAAGAGGAATATCTAAAAACCGGTATTTTCACCCTCTCAAAACATCGGTTCACATGGCTTTTAGTGTTAATGGTGTCTGCTACCTTCACAGGAAACATCATAAAACAATACCAAGAGGTTTTGGAGTCAGTGGTTTTGTTAGCTGCATTCATACCAATGCTTATGGATACTGGGGGTAATGCAGGTTCGCAATCCTCTACCCTTATTATAAGGGGCCTTGCTTTAGGTGAAATAAACACAGAAAACACTTTCGAGGTTATGATAAAGGAATTTTTAGTGGGACTAACAGTGGGTGTTGCTTTGGCTTTGGTAAATTTTTTGCGGCTTTATTTTTTAGAAAAGGTCGGTTTAGCGTTGTCAATTACCGTTTGCTTTAGCCTTTTTACAACTGTCATCTTATCCAAAGTTGTGGGTGGAATTTTGCCCATCCTAGCAAAGCGAATAAATATGGATCCGGCCATTATGGCGGGGCCATTGATAACCACGATAGTTGATGCTGTAGCTTTGATGATATATTTTGCCACCGCCGTCAGCTTAATGAACATCAAATGACATCCTTTTGGAGTTGCAGTAACCCCTGTCCTCTTTGATGCATCCTTATAATATTATATTACAAATT
>DUNY01000453.1 GCA_012839145.1 Thermoanaerobacterales bacterium | reverse complement strand
TAGATGATAAAAAATATCAAGAAACAAAGAAGATAAAATTGCATGACCCTAAAATAGCCCTGGAGTATATGACTTCTTATCTGGAAAACTATGAAAGGTACAATTATGAAGAAAAAATAGTTAGAATTAACATAGATGCCTCCCAAAACCAAGGGGATTTTCTCCATGAGTACAAGGATACCCTTATCCTCCCTAAGGCTTACCGTATTTTAGAAAAAGGTGTTTGGGATGCTTTGAGGATAATTCAACAAGAGATCGGTTTTGATTACGGTCAAATACGCCATGTATTTTCTGAAGAAATGGGTATTTACAGTAAAGGTATGATAAATTTAAAAAAGATTAAAAAGGTCATGGATATAATATTGGCTTTGGACTTAAGGCCTGACATCGTCTTAAATGGGGGAAAGTTTACACCGGCTAAATATGAAGAATTAGTGATTGGATTTTTAGAATATTTTAAAGAAGAGTATGGGAGTTACGAGATAAGCAAATGGCGGTATACAATTGACAGCAATGCCGCCAAACAAGTTAAAACTATGTTATACGGCATTCTAAAGGATGACCATGATTTTCTGGTAAAGGAAGAATGTATAAAAAACCATGAAATAAACCCTGCCTACGATACAGCCTATATGATTCCTTCAGTAATACATCAAATTATAAACCATAAGCCCCTCTATAAATTTAAGGCCATGGATGAACTTTCAGTAGCCAAAAATCCAACTAATATAGTTTTTTTTGGAGATAGGGGGTTGCTAAACTGGGAAGGATTAAAAAAGCCTTGGTATCATGCTTTTTATTTTTTAAACCAGTTGGGTGATACCATTGTAACCCAGGGTGATGACTATATCGTAACTTCCAAGGGGGATGATTTTCAGGTACTTTTATATACACATAATAAAGATATTGAGAC
Source organism: Thermoanaerobacterales bacterium (assembly GCA_012839145.1). Lineage (GTDB taxonomy): Bacteria > Bacillota > Thermosediminibacteria > Thermosediminibacterales > Tepidanaerobacteraceae > DUNY01. The sequence goes on along the minus strand of DUNY01000453.1, from coordinate 1,791 downwards.
TCTTGGAGATATTTTCATTAATAAACTAAGAGAGCCATGGGATGTGGCAGAAAAAAGTTTTTCGCTAAACATCACCAACATGTTTGGGGATTACCGTGTAATCATATATGAAATAAGTGAAGGGATAAACAGCGTTTACAATCAGTGGAAGGCCATGGGGAAGCCGGATCAGCTAACTGATGATGAAATGAATCTGTTGAAATTGTCATCGATGCCCAGGATAACCCTGAATTATAGGAAAAACAAACCCCTTCAACATATCAATCTAAAGATTAAAGGATGCGGAGCGGTACTGATATTATTTAAGGCATGTTAATAATGAAACACCTTACAAAGGTGTTTTTTTCTTTTTCCTGAAAAAGGCCTTTTTCCAAACACCTTAAAAAGGTACTTGTTATTCACTAAGTAAGTGAATGAAAAAGCCCTTGCTGATATAGTACAATAATAAAGTACTGATTTTGCAATCAGCCGATATCAAAATGTCAACGGCCTTACTTAAAAGGGATCCTTGCCGCAAGTTTCACTTCACAAGAGTTTTTAAACCAGAATCAGCATTTAGTTGCTATATTGAAATCATGTTATGGAAATTGGAGAGGATACAGTGGGATAAACAATAAAGCTTTTGCCGAAGGTCGGGTGGAAAAGGTATTGCTGAGATTTGCCCTGCCGGCTATCATTTCCCTATTGGTTTCTGAGCTATATGGTATGGTGGATACCTTTTATGTAGGCAGACACGTTGGCGCCGATGCCATAGGAGCATTGACCGTTGCCTTCCCGATACAAAGGCTGATGTCATCAACCGGACTTTGCATAGCGGTAGGAGCTTCTACTAATGTAGCAAGATACTTAGGTGAAAAGGATTATGAAAACTTAAGAATTACGATAACCAATGGGGTTATGCTGACAATAGCCGTAATGATAGCAATGCCCTTGTTAGTATATATATTTATAGATACAATTTTAATGAATTTGGGAGCAAGTACTGTTACTCTACCCATGGCCAGGACCTATACTGCAATAATTTTGCTGGGCGGAATTTTTCAGTGTCTTGCTTTTGTCATATGCTACACCATAAATTCCTTAGGCAATCCGAGGGTTACATTATACGCCACATCACTTGGTGCTATTCTCAATATAATAATAGACGCAGTTTTGGTTAACAATTGCAATATGGGAGTAAAAGGCGCAGCCATAGCTACGGTAGTATCTCAGACTGCCGCCTGCCTATTTGCGATGTATAGTTTCTACAAGGTTTCAAAATCTATTAATTTAAAATGGAGTTTCGGTTTTGACAAAAGAATACTAAATTCTATAGTAGCCATAGGTTTTACAACATTTATCATAGAAATATCCGATGCTGTTGTGGCTGTTGTACTCAACAACATACTTTTGATGCAGGGTGGGGATGCAGCTGTTATCGTATCCGGGACTATTATGAAGGTTTCGATGTTAATGTATGTAAATATAATAGGAATAAGCTCTGCTATGCAGCCGATGGTGGCCTTCAACCATGGGGCCAATAACTTTAAGCGGCTCAAAGAAACCATAAGAAAAACAATCAAAGTTGTGATATTCACGTCCCTATTTTTATGGGGCTTGATGATGCTGTATGCAAAACCTATAATTGGAAGTTTTGTAAAAGAGCCTGTATTACTGCAAGAATGTGTAATTGCATACAGAATTATGATAAGTATCTTTCCTACCATAGGTCTGTATTATATTGCCACATATGTATATCAGGCCATGGGTGAAGCCAAAATGAGTTTTCTTCTGTCAATTTACAGACAGCTG
>DUNY01000060.1 GCA_012839145.1 Thermoanaerobacterales bacterium | reverse complement strand
GAAAAACTCGAGGAAATAGCAAACTCATTTAACGGAGTTGAAAAATCATATGCAATACAGGCCGGTCGTGAAATTCGTATTATGGTTAAACCTGAGGATATTGACGACTTAGGTGTCTTAGAAATGGCAAGAAGCATTGCTAAAAAAATAGAAGAAGAATTGGAATACCCCGGACAAATTAAGGTAAACGTTATCAGAGAGACCCGGGCTACAGAATATGCAAAATAAAGTGCGCAAAGCTGCGCACTTTTTTAAAACTATATGGAATGCATCTTTTCGAGAAATTTAAGTGGTTTAATACTTTTTTAACAACTTTTTATATGTGACTTTGTAAGGCTGTTGTAAAATGAAAACAGGAGCTGAGTAGTTGTAAAATGTTGAGAATATTAATGATTGGAGATATTGTTGGTAGACCTGGAAGAGCAATTGTCAGAGATAAACTATCATTTCTAAGAAAAAAACATGAAGTGGACTTTGTTATTGCAAATGGTGAAAACGCAGCAGGAGGAAATGGCATCACGGAAAAAATCGCTCAGGAACTTTTTATAAGTGGTATTGATTTTTTGACAATGGGAAATCATGTTTGGGATAATAAAGATGTTTTCAATTTTATAGATACGGAAAATAGGATGATTAGACCGGCTAATTATCCCACAGGCCCAGGAAAGGGATATCAAATAGTCCAATTGGAAACAGGCCTGATGATTGGAATATTAAATATATCAGGTAGAACTTTTATGTTGCCTCTCGATTGCCCCTTTAAAGTAGCAGATGAGATAATACAAAAAATAGGCAGCAAAACAAAAGTAATTATTGTTGATTTTCATGCGGAAGCTACCTCCGAGAAAATTGCAATGGGCTGGTATCTTGACGGCAGGGTATCATTAGTGGCAGGGACTCACACACATGTGCAAACCGCTGATGAAAAGGTGCTTACGAACGGCACGGCATACATAACCGATATTGGAATGACAGGGCCCAGCAATTCGGTTTTAGGTATAGATAAAAACAAGGTTATAAATAAATTTATAACACAAATTCCGGTCAGATTTGAAGTTGCCAAAGGGCCTGCGGAAATAAATGGGATTTTAGTTGATATAAATGAGTCAACAGGAAAAGCTGTAAAAATTCAAAGAATCAGAGAATCAACTTAAAAATTAAAATATTCCTTTAAAATTTTTTCAAAAAACAAGGATTTTTCATTAAAATATAGAATAGAATATTTAAAAGCAAATTATGCAGGGAGGAATTAAACAATGGAAGTGTTAAAAGTATCAGCTAAATCCAATCCGAATTCGGTGGCAGGAGCATTGGCGGGTGTTCTAAGAGAGCGAGGAGGAGCCGAAATTCAAGCGGTTGGTGCAGGAGCATTGAATCAAGCAGTAAAGGCCGTAGCCATCGCAAGAGGATTTGTTGCCCCCAGTGGAGTAGATTTAATCTGTATTCCGGCTTTTACAGATATTGAGATTGACGGTCAGGAAAGAACGGCCATGAAACTTATTGTTGAACCACGTTAATCGACAAGCTTAATTTTTTTACAGGAAAGCATAGAAGCCTTAATCTTGTGAATATCTATTTATATCGAAAAGTTTTATAAAAAACTGACTATATAACTTTAGAGATTTTAACGGCATTCAGCTTAACAAGCTTGGATGCCGTCTATATATTTGAGAATAATGTACTAGTAAAGAATAATAAAAAATGCGGAGGTTATCAATGAAGGTAGATCTTCACATACACACGATTTATTCAGATGGATTACTTACGCCGGAACAAGTAGTTAAAAAAGCTTTTGAGCTTGACTTAAAAGCTATATCAATTACTGACCATGATACTATTGACGGTATATCATCGGCAATGAATGAGGT
>DUNY01000362.1 GCA_012839145.1 Thermoanaerobacterales bacterium | reverse complement strand
CTTTTAACATCGAATCGGCACCCGGCAAAGGTACTAAAGTATTTACAAGCATTCCTTTTCTAAATGATTCGGAAAGGAGGATATAGTTGGGGAAAACTACTGTGGTGCTGGCTGATGATCATATACTTATGAGAAAAGGCCTTAGGAAAATCTTGGAGATGGAAGATGATATAGAAGTTATAGGCGAGGCTTCTGATGGAAATGAAGCCATTGAAGTTGTCCAGGAGAAAAAACCTAAAGTTCTTCTCCTGGATATAAACATGCCGAAACTAAACGGTATTGAGGTAACAAAAAGCCTGAAAAAGAAAGGCGTGGAAGCGCAAATAGTAATTCTGACGGTGTATGATGATAGGGAGTATCTTTTGGAACTGATTAAACTTGGAATTTCAGGATATGTATTAAAAGACATAGAACCTCAAGGCCTCATTGAAGCAGTTAGAAGTGCCAGCCGTGGTGAGACCTATATACAACCAAATTTAACAAGGGCATTAGTGGCTGAATACAATCGACTGACGCAGCCTGTATCGGGCTATGGTGTAAGAAAAAACCTTACTGTTAGGGAAAAAGAAGTGTTAGCGTACATAGCCGAAGGCATGAGCAATAGAGAAATTTCCGACAAACTGGGTATCAGTGAAAAAACCGTCAAAAATCATGTAAGCAGTATACTGCGCAAGCTCAACTTAATGGATCGAACTCAAGTAGCGGTTTTTGCCATTCGCAACAAACTGGTTTAGTAACAAATCCATATTTCCCTGAATAACATATTTTGAAAGTTATTTTGAATATGAGGGGATATGGATGGGAGTGTCTGATGCAATAATACTTACATTTATTATCATCATCGTAATTTTTGGCATTTTATTTTGCTATTACAGGAAAAGCCTGTCGTATTGTGTTGATGAAAAAAGTCCGGAGCCGGAAATCGTTATTTTTGTAAGAAATGCTGAAAATGAAATAGAAGGTCTGGTAAGGGAATATTACAATAGACCGGTAAACCCGGTAGAATTATGGATTATAGACTGTGGTTCCCGAGATCAAACTCCACAAATATTGGAAATGCTTTCACGACAGTTTTCGGAGCTTAGACTGTTTTTTTTACCCGATATGTACCTTGAACTATGCATGCATGAGACTATAAAACACATAAACGCACCGGCCTTGTTGCTTATAGACGGTACATATCTAAAATGCAAAGACATTCTTCAGTTGATCGATAATTGCAGGTTAAGAAAAATGTCGTAATAGGTCTAAAAACCTATGAAAAATAGGACAACCGAGTTATACCATATTTTAGTATTTTGTCGTATAATAATACATGTAAAGCCCTATTTCTTCTTAAATGATTTACCCCTTAGTTCTTTTTTTAAGCCCCCCTTTCTTTCGTGGTTAGACCCTGAAAGTAAGGGTCTTTTTTTATTTTTATTTCGAATAAAAGGAAATATTATATTTATGTAGAATTATATATAAAAAGTTGACACATGGGGGCTTTACAAATGGTGTCACATAAAAAGTACACGTACCTTATCGGGGCTTTAGGGTTTGGGCTTTCGTTGTTTTTTATGGCTGTATTGGGTCTGGATAATATATTGTCTGTTAAACACTTAATCTTCCTACTATTTATGATAGTTTCCGAAATGCAAACTGTAAAGATAAATAACAGCCATTATAGTATGGAATTTGGATTTGTATATTCAGCGGTATTTATTTTCGGTCCAGTATCGGCTGCTTTAATGAAGGCCTTAAGCACATTAGCGTGTCAATTATATGCAAAAGTCAAAAATGACATAGATGTCAGCACAGAGAAAATTATATTTAGTGTAGGTCAGTATATGATCAGTTTTTTTGTTTCCGTGGGGTTTTATTTACACATGAAAAAGAGTTTTATGTGGGATCATCCCTTGTGCGAAATAATGGTTCAGGGCGGATCCATACTGATATATTATTTACTGAATAATCTGTTGATAAAGTATTATTTAGCTTTAAGGTATAATAAATCCTTACTTCAAAATTTTCCAAGGTCTTTACTTTTGGATTTCTCCACCTATCTATTGGCTGTACCCGCTGGTGTTGCAACAGTAAGCATATATAATAGACATGGTTTTTTTGAAACATTTTTGGTAATGATCATTTATATGACAGTAGTTTATGTGTATATTTTATACCTTAACTTGATCGGCACAAATCGTGAATTGGCAGCTCTTTACGATATGGCGGTTACTATTACATCTACTCTTGATATAGAAATGGTTATGGATATAGTTTTAAACTCCGTCCAGAGTATTGCTCCCTGGGATACGGCATGTTTATATGTATATCAGAATGGATGGTTGGTTCCGGCTATTTTTGAGGGTTTTGGAAAAGGGGATTTTAAAGAGTCCAAAATAAAACCCGGCGAACAAATGGCCGGTTGCAGCATATTTAAGAATAATGGTGTGATCATCAATAACTGTCACAAGGATCAAGAGTTAAAGGAATCGACGATATGTCCCACAGGCACAAAATCCATATTGGCTGTACCTCTAATAAACAACAAAGAACTGATAGGAGGCATTGCCCTTACCAGTAAAAAAAACAATATATATACAAAAAAACATTTAACCTTATTAAGTATTTTAGCCAGCCAAGCTGCCGTTGCTTTATCAAATGCATATCTTTTTGACAAAACAACGCAAATGGCTGTCACTGACGGGCTTACAGGTCTATATAACCATACTTATTTATACTCAGAATTAGAGAGACAGATGAAAAATGTAAACAATACAGGCGGTATTTTCAGTCCACGGTGAACGCATGAAGACATAAAATAGAAACACACTATTTTTATTTAGATAAGTAGTTATTAACCAAAAAAAAAATCAAAAAATCTTCAAAAAACCCCAAATTGGAAAAATATGCCTTGTACTTT
>DUNY01000396.1 GCA_012839145.1 Thermoanaerobacterales bacterium | reverse complement strand
ATAAGCAGTATTGTGATTACAGATAATGGAACAGATATAAACATAACCGCCACTGCCGCAGATTCGGTGACATGGAAAACTGACAAAGGTGAAATAGGAAACGGCTCTTTCATTGATTTAGATGATATTTATCTTAATGAAGCTAAATTTATCAGAGCCGAACTGTTTAATGACAAAGGCATAACTTACACACAGCCCTTTGTGCTGAAGTATCAGGACCAAGCTTTAGAATAACAGGTCTTGATTTAGAGAGAGGTGCTGTTATCCGCACTGACCTGCCCCAATTGCTAAGAGAAATATAAAAAGTGCCTTTGTGGGTGGTGTTTGAGAGAAACTGTTGTCCTGAGCGTAGTGAAGGATCTAAAAAAGATTCTTCACTACGTTCAGAATGACGATAAAATCTTCTTAAGACACGCCCTTTTTAGGCACTTTTTGCATTATTAAAGCCGATTACTTATTGTTGATGAATATTAATTATGGTATTATCTACTTAGGTAATCGGATAAGCAGGGTGTGGTTGCCACCAACTTCTTAAAAGGGAGGAGGTGGTGCGATGTGTTGTCTGCATATGAGGTCATGCACCTGATGGTGTCGATGTCTATGCTGACCATATCGCTAATCTCCTTAATTATTGCGCTTGTAAAGGCGATAAATAAAGAAAAAAATCACGCTGCGATGCCCTTAGGGGATTATTTAAAGTTATAGCTTTGTGGCCGCACCTTTGCGGTTCTGATTAACTTTATCTATATTATATCATAATTTTTCAAAAATTTAAAAGTAAGAGTTACACTGATTTAGCACTGGTAGTAATGACCTTTAAAATAAGTCGGCAAAAAGCCGGTTTTTTTGTATTATATTTTACATATAAAGATATTTAGTTAATTTGTATTTTGGACAAACATTTTTTTATTTTGTTCGTATAAACTTATGTGAGTAGCATAAAAAGTGGTGACAAAAATGGAAGGTATTTCGTATTTTATTGAAGGAACAAAGGACTTTTTTATTCAAAACGGTGCATGGGGGCTTTTTATTTTAGCTTTTACCGAAGCATCCTTTTTTCCTATACCTCCGGATATAGTGCTGCTGCCTTTAGCCCTTCTTTCACCGAAGAAAGCTTTATACTATGCAGCTATAACTTCGGCAGCGTCTACTCTTGGTGGAATTTTCGGCTACCTTATAGGAATTAGAGCGGGAAGGCCTATATTATCTAAATTTATTAAGGAAAACAATTTCCATAAAATAGAGGAAATGTTTTCCCGTTACGGTGGTTGGGCTGTGGCTGTAGCCGGATTTACTCCCATACCTTACAAAGTATTTACAATTGCCTCGGGCGTGTTTCATATGAAATTTATCACATTCTTTATTGCTGCAGTATTGAGCAGGAGTGCCCGATTTTTTCTGGAGGGTATAATAATTCTAGCCATGGGTGAAAAGGCAGTATCTTACATAAACAGATTTTTGGGTCCCGGTTCCTTTGTGCTGTTGGCAGTGGTGGCTTTACTATATTTTTTGTTCAAAAAATGCGGCATTACGGTCAGTTTCAAATTAAAAGAAGGGACTTTGTCCTATCTGTTAAAACAAAAACTTAAAGGGCTTGCAGTAGATTACGGTGAATTTGGCATATATTTGATTGCAGGTTTTAGCATTGCTGCAACCCTTGGTATATTATTTTTCAAGCTGGCTTCAGAAGTTTTTGAAAAGGAAATGGAATGGTTTGACACCGGTATAATAGGCTGCATAGCTAAAATCGAACTGTGGTTTTTAGATCATACTGCATATGTCTTTGGTAAGATGCAGCAGCCTATAGTTTTTGTCATTTTAGTATTGTTATACTTGCTATATATCAAATTTTGTTACAAGAAAAATATATATCCGTTTATGGCCTTGGTGACCTTTATGGGCAGCTTTCTTTTACAATGGGGGTTCAAATCTTTCTATAAAAGGCCCAGGTTATCAATTAAAACCGATCCTACGGACTTTTTTTCCTACAGCTTTCCCAGCGGCTTCATCGTAGTATTTACTGCACTGCTCGGGTATATGGCGTTTTTGCTTATGAAAAACAAGGATAGAGCCAAAAGGTTTATCATTATAGGCTTTTGGATTTGCCTTATGCTTTCGGTAAGTGTCAGCAGGATTCATGCAGGGATAAGTTACCCCAGTGATGTATTGGCGGGATTTTTATTGGGTGGCCTATGGCTTGCCATATGTATTGTAGCTACCAAAGCCTTGGAATATTATGAATAAAGGTATTAGGCAAAAACCTAAAAGTGCATTGTATTAGTAAAGTTCATCGTGAAAATAATAGCAAATCAATAACGTGCTAGGATATTCATCTTGACAAAAATAAATCATGGGTATAGAATTAGATGAATATAAATATAATATATTCATATGTTCATGCAACAGAGGTGAAATAATGGCGAGGGGTTTTACAGAAAGAGAGAAGGAAATTATACGAAACGACCTGATTAACACAGGCAGAGAGCTCTTTGGAACATTTGGACTGAAAAAGACCAGTATAGAAGATTTGACAAAAGCGGTAGGGATTGCACAAGGCTCATTTTATACATTTTTCAAATCTAAAGAAGAGCTTTATTTGGAAGTTATAGATCGAGAAGGGGAGGCTATTAAGAAAAAGTTTTTAAAAGAAGATAAGGGTATTGAAAGATTAACCCGTGGAAGTTTTAAAACATTTTTTAAAAAGGCATTAGAAGTAGTGAACTCTAATCCTATAATTAAGCAAGTGTTTCTTGAAGAGGAGGTAGATCTGTTAATTAGAAAAATCCCTCCGGAAAAAATGAAGGAATACAATAAAAGGTTTTTGCACGATTTTTTACCGCTGATAAAAAGGTGGCAGCATGAAGGAGCAATAATTAACAATTACAGTCCTGAAGTGATTGTAGCGGTGCTGCAAACCATGTATCACCCCATACTGCATAAAAAAGACTT
>DUNY01000238.1 GCA_012839145.1 Thermoanaerobacterales bacterium | reverse complement strand
TTCACCTCTATTAGTAATAACTGACTTGACTTTACTCTTTTCCACTCTTATATCTAAAACCCCTGTGTTAAGATAAATTTCAGCGCCCAACCTTTTTGCCGCCTTAGCAAAGGCCTGACACAACCTCATTGGGTTTACATGGGCATCTTGTGGACTGTAAGTTGATCCTACTAAATTGGGTGAAAGTCCCGGTTGAATTTCTGAGGCTTCCTTAAGGCCCAACAGTTTTACCTGTAGGCCTATGGCTTTCTGTCTTTTGACAAAGTCTTTCATAACCTTCAATTGTTCTTCATCTTCTATAAGAACCATGCCACCACAAGTCTCATATTCAATATCAAAATCCAGCTCATCTGCCAAAGTCTCATACATTTTTGCACTTTCCATAGCCAGCTGTAGATGAATACCGGGGTTCTTAGACTGAAGAATAATATCTATATCACAAGCCCCTGACGAACCTGAAGCTAGATCATCTTTTTCAATGAGAATCGGCTTAATACCTTTCTTTGACAGGTAGTATGCAATAGAAGTGCCTATTACACCGCCACCAATGATTACAACATCAGCAGTCTTTTTCACTCATATTCACCCTCCACGATTTCTCCGATTTTTATGGCACGCACCGGAGGTCTTGAGGTTGGTGGCTTTATTTCTGCCGGGTCTAGAGCTTTTGCCAGCATTTGTGTGATCAAACGCTGGCAGGTCCTGCCTTGACAAAGACCCATACCTGCCCGGGTTCTTCTCTTAATTCCCGCCAGAGTGGTTGCTCCATCGGCAATTGCCTCTTCAATTTCTTTTCTTGTTACTTCTTCACAGCGACAAATATATTCCTCATTCATCGATCTGACCTCCCCAGACGTTTTATGCTGCGAACTGTTTTTAGGTGTTCCATGGGAACCTCTACCGTTATGACCGCAGTAGCATCGTATTTAGGGGGTTTAACTATTCTCAAAACCTTACCCTTGACCACCATATTACCTTCTCGGTCAACACAATCCATTTCATCACCCTTATTGGGCAGCGGATAATATTCAAAGGGAAAACTGACTTCAGCTTTTTCTTTTGAACCGTTCACTACAAATATGGCAAGCCCGGGGCAAGCCGCTATGCATAATCCGCAACCTATACATTTATCCTGATCCAGTTTAGGTAAATTGGTGATTGGTTTGCCCACGGTAATAGCACCGTAGGGACATGCCTCTTCACAAGGGTTACAGGGTATTTCTTGGGCACACTCTATACAAGCCACAGAGCCTTTTTTAATACGCTCTTCAGATGGCATTCCCGGAATTCTGGAAAGCTCATCCTCCGATGGGAACCCCTGATAAATCACACCTGTCTTTTGCGTCATGCCAGTTGCCTCCTCGCATCCAACTGTTTTAGCTTAGCCGTGAATCTCCCTTCCCCAAAGGGGCCTGTCCTTAAAGCATCCAGTCGATCCCATATTTGATTTTTTAGCTCTAATGCCTTATTTTCGTCATAGTATTCCAAACTTTCTGCACAGGCCACACCAGCCAGCCTTCCCTCTTCCATAGCAGAGGATGCCTCTTCTACACCGGTAATATCGCCAGCTATATATATACCTTTCAAGGTTGTTTCCATATTTCTGTCATGAATGGGCACATGACCTCCAAGGGAAGGTATGAAGGTAAATTCACACCCTGCCATCCAAGCAAGCTCAGTTAGCGGTGAAAGCCCTACTGCAAGGCATACAGTATCGGCATTAAAATGTTTTTCGGTACCTGTTACCTGCTGCCACTTTTCATCCAGATTAACTGCAATAACCCCTTCTACTTTTTCTTCTCCTAGCACCTCTTTTATCGTAGTGGAAGTATATATCTGTACTCCTGCCCTTCTAATCTTTGCTGCATGGACTCCGTATCCGCCGATCTTAGGTGCTGCCTCTATTAATGCCAACACATCGGCCCCTGCTTGCATTAACTGATATGAAACAATGAGGCCCACATTTCCGGAGCCCACCATAATTATTTTTTGGCCAGGTAAAACCCGATTTACATTTATCATAGTCTGGGCCGCACCTGCACCCATTACTCCAGGCAATGTACATCCGGGAAATGCCAAGGCATTTTCCGAAGCACCGGTGGCCATTACTATCTTTTTAGCCTTGATGGTATGGTCTTTCCCATCGGTTATATACGCTATCAATCTATCCTCATAGATACCATAAACGGCAGCATCCAGTAATACTTCAACCCCGAGCTTTTCTGTCTCTTCCAGTAGCTGCTGCCCTATGCGAAATCCCCGAATCCCTGCTTTATGCTCCCTTGACCCGAAAAACTTGTGGATTTGCTTAAAAAGTTGTCCTCCGGGTTTTAGATTTTCATCCAGCACCGTTACTTGTGCTCCGGCTCTTGCCGCTTCCACAGCACATGACAGGCCTGCGGGTCCTGCACCAATGACAGCAATATCCGTTGTCTTCATCTTTCAATACCCCACTTTCCCAGACCTTTCTGTGTGCTTATAATCATTCCGTCTCTGACCGGTGTAATACATGTTCTCACATTGGGAACTCCATCCACCGTCATTACACAATCAGTGCACCGACCAATGGCACAAAAAATTCCCCTAGGTTTGTGATTCTTCTGAGTCTCTCTGAATTTTTTTATGCCTGCTGAGAGAAGTGCCGCTGCGATTGGTTCTCCTTCGATGGCCTGTATCTGTTTCCCATCTACGATAATAGTAGCATTAAATTGTCTCGTTTCGTCCCCCAAAATAGGATGATTCAATACACGCAATTAGTCTCCCTCCAGTCTAGTTACAATAGATATTTAAATAATCGCAAAAAACTCTACCATGCTTTGTTCTTCAGTTTTTTTCATAACTTGAATTTCAATGCAAGAATTGTGCCTGCAATAATTGTTTTATTTACTATTAATACGGCTCACAGTATTATGACAAAAACCCTTATTATTACGGCCTGAGGCCTTACTCTCTCCTTCCAATTAGTAATAAGTTTTAGCTGAAAAGTTTTAATATAGTTTCCCCTATTGATTACAGTATTTATAAATATTATAAAGGGCCGACATGTAGACCGTCAATGGGTTTCTTTCCAAAATTATTTTTTAGATAAAGCAAAGACGGCTACTCAGCCGCCTTTTGTCTCATTACAATTCTTAGAAATTATTTTATAATAATTAGAACACTCGCTGATTGAACAAAACTTCATTTAGAGTAGGATTTAATCCCCTCTAAATGTTTAATCGACTCCATACTGAACTTAACCGCACTTTAGCACTCGCCGCCTATAAAGGCGAGGGATACTGAGCAGTAAGTTCAGTGATAATATCACGGCTTAACATCGATGATTTCAATATCTTTAAGCCCAAGTTCAGTTAATTTTTCTACTTTAAGTCCCCTTTCAGCCTCATGAACACCGGAAATGTTCGGACGGGCTTTTGGATGTTCCGGTACAAAGACCGTACAGCAATCGGCATATGGCTCGATGGAAATGTCATATGTGCCTATTTTCTTTGCAAGGTCCATGATCTCTATTTTATCGAAACCGATAAGGGGGCGAAAAATCGGCATTGTCGCCACTTCATTAGTAGCAACCAATGCTTCAAGGGTCTGACTTGCTACCTGACCGAGGCTTTCTCCAGTAACAAGAGCTTTTGCGCCAACACTTTCAGCAGTTTTCTGTGCTATGCGCACCATCATACGCCGCATCATAATGGTCAAAAAATCATCCGGGGTTTTTTCTCCCAGTTCTTTCAGTGCTTCGGTGAAATTTACCACATGGAGCCGCATATGGCCTGAATACTCCACTAAAACTCTGCATAAATCAATTACCTTTTCTTTTGCCCTATCACTTGTAAAAGGAAAACTGTGAAAATAAATGGGCTCTATTTCTACTCCCCTTTTCATTAGCATATAAGCGGCCACAGGACTGTCAATACCACCAGACAGAAGCAGCATTGCTTTGCCGTTGCATCCCAGCGGCAGCCCTCCAGGACCGGGAACTTTTTCACAGTATATAAAGGTCTTTTCTCTTATCTCTATATCTAGTTGAATTTCAGGCTTATGAACATCGACCTTCAAACCTTCCAGATTTCTTAAAAGATGAGCTCCCGCTTCACGGCTGACTTCCGGTGACTTAAGGGGAAAGGATTTGTTTGGACGCCTTGTTTCCACTTTAAAGGTCTTACCGGCATAATTTTGGCTCTTCATTACTTCAAGTGCAGTTTGCTTGATTTGATCCATATGGTTCTCACAGCTTATAGCAGGACTTATATAAACTATACCGAAAACTTTTTCCAGTGAGTTTAGCACTTCTTCTCGGGAAGCTTTTGTAAAGCAGTAAATTCGTCCATGGGTTTTTTGCAGTCGCATGTTTTCATCATATGGCCTTAGGGCTTGTTTGATTCTTTGCATCAGAATTCTCTCAAAAAAAGGCCGGTTTTCACCTTTTAAGGCGATTTCTCCAAAACTTATCAAGTAAAGACTTTCCATTTTTACCTCCGTACAAATTTTCTTATTTCCTTGACCTCTTGGGCAAGAACTTGGACGGTATATTCCATATCCTCTAACGAAAGGAAAGGACAAAGGCTAAACCTTATTGCACTGTCCTGTTCCTCGACATTTTTATCCATGGCTTTTAGCACATGGCTTTTTACGTTTTTATGTGATGAACAGGCAGAACCGGTGGATACATATATATCTTTTGCCTCAAGTGCATGAAGAAGAATTTCCCCCCGAGTTTTGAGAAAAGAGATATTAAGAATATGGGGAGCTCCTAAAACAGGACCGTTTAAAACTGTATCAGGAATATTCTCTAGAATGCCTTTCCTTAAACGCTGCTTAAGCTCTGCCATTTTGCTGTGCCATTTCGTCATATTTTTAAAACATGTATTTACCGCCACTCCAAACCCAGCAATTCCTGGCAGGTTTTCCGTACCTGAGCGCAAACCCGCTTCTTGACCGCCGCCGTGCAAAATAGGTTCTATGTTTACCTTATCCCTTATAAACAGTGCCCCAACTCCTTTAGGACCGTAGATTTTATGCCCGCTTAAGGATAATAAATCAATGCCCTCAAGGTTTGAAACTAAAGGTATTTTTCCGAAAGCTTGAACCGCATCTACATGAAAAAGAGCATTACTGTTAGCTTTTATGATTTTGGCTGCTTCATCTATTGGTTGAATGGAACCTACCTCATTATTTACATACATAATGCTTACAAGAACGGTTTCCGATGTTAAAGCCTCTTTTAATTCATTCGTATGGATAAAACCTTCTTTATCCACTTTAAGATATGTAACCTTAAAGCCTTCCTTTTCCAAAGCTGCAAATGCTTCTAATACTGATGGGTGTTCGATTAATGTGGTTATAAGATGATTGCCCCGTCGGCGGAGGCTGTAGGCAGCACCCTTAATGGCCCAATTATTGGACTCGGTACCTCCTGAGGTAAAATATATTTCTCGGGAGTCCACCCCTAAGGCATCTGCCACGTTTTCTCGAGCTTGCCGCATTATTTTCTCGGCTTCAATTCCCTTTCGGTGAAGAGAAGACGGATTACCAAAGTGTTCCGTCATTACATCAAAAACAGCCTGGGCAGCTTCATCCAGGACCTTGGTTGTGGAACTGTTATCAAGATATATCTGTTTCAAATTAATCACCTGCTATGCTTTTGATCCTTACATTGAAATCCTCGGATATTTGTTTTATAGAAATGTTTACTTGTTTCAAAACCTCCCGATACTCACGCATAAGCTTTTTACCCGCTACTGTAAGCATCGCTCCCCCTCCGGTCTCACCGCCTCTTCGCCGGTCCAAAAGTCTCATGTTCAGTC